>JAHJQU010000302.1 GCA_018819005.1 Pseudomonadota bacterium
AGCCTTTAAGGTTTGATGAGAAGGATAACCTCCTGCCGTTTCCGGAGGCACAAGGAGAAAGAACCGAAACAGCCGGCGTATCCCCCGCTGCTTGAAGCGGAAAATCTTCAATTTTCATGTTACAGAGTTTCTTGCCTTTATATTTTAAAGGATGCCATGCGTGATATAATTTTATTGCATTATATTTTTAAGACACATTCAGGTTATTCTGCAATTTTATTCAGCGATAATCCTCTTAAGATTGTAAGAATACTTCTTCCCTGTTCTAATAAAAAGCGTCTTCAAAAAGAAATTATCAACAATAAAGCTGGTATTACAGGTACACACCCGAAGATAGTTCTTCTTGCTGAATCGATTCAGGATTATTTTAGCGGAAAAAACAGATCCTTTTCATCCGGCTTTGAAAAGTGGATGGATTATTGCAATTTAACAGAGCTTGAACGATTTGTGCTTCAGGCGACTTCCCGCATCCCTTATGGGGAAACGGCATCCTACAAGGATATTGCAAAGGCTGTTGGAAGACCAGAAGCCTGCCGCTTTGTCGGGAATACTCTTTCAAAGAACCCGTTCCCCATTCTTATCCCCTGTCACAGAGTGATCAAAAGCGACGGCTCATGCGGCGGTTTTGGGGGCGGAAGGGATCTTAAAATTAAAATGCTGGCGCTTGAGCAACATTGAAGTCCCGACCTCCTCCCTTTTGTCAGTGCCCGTCCGGAAACAATTTTTGGACACAGTTTAGTTTCCAATACTGCCTATCATTATCATTGCAAAATCCGTATAAAAATTGATAGTATCGGAGCATGGTTGTTTTCAACCAAATAATTTATTTTTCTGCTGATCAGGGAGGGGGAAATGCCTGTGAAATTATTCTGGCTTCAGTGTGGAGGATGTGGCGGAGATACGTGGTCCCTTTTTAATGCGGAATCCCCGGATCTCATTGAATTTGTTGATTCTCTTGATATTGAAATGTTGTGGCATCCTTCAATCTCCTCCTTAAAGGCCAAAGACCAAAAAGAGATGATCGACCGCCTGGGAAAAGATGACCTTGAAATAGATATTCTTTGCATAGAAGGTTCAATACTTTGCGGTCCTTCCGGAACAGGTATGTGTGACACAATATTCGGCAAACCCAAGAAAGAACTCATCTCATTACTGTCAAATAAAGCAAAGTTCGTCATAGCCGTTGGAACTTGTGCCGCGTTTGGCGGAATAGGCGGGGATGATTTTGTGGAGGCTACGGGTGTCCAGTTCAGAAAAGCGGAAAAGGGCGGATTGTTGGGAAAAGATTTTATCACAAAAAGCGGATTGCCTGTTATCAATCTTCCGGGATGCCCCTGCCATTGTGACATAATTAAAGGGACTTTATCAGCCATTGTTGAAGGAACCGGGCTTGAGCTTCGGGAATATAACACGCCTGAAAAATGGTATGGCATGCTGGTACATGAAGGGTGTACAAGGAACGAATACCATGAATACCGCGTAGAAGAAAAAAAATTTGGTGAGAAGGGCTGCATGTTTTTTTATCTCGGATGTCACGGACCGCTTGCGTGGGGTCCGTGCAATAAGATTTTATGGAACCGGCGCTCATCAAAAACAAGGATAGGGTTGCCTTGTTTCGGTTGCACGCGTCCCGATTTTCCTCAGCAGTATCCTTTTTTTGAAACCAGAAACATCGAGGGTATACCGATTGAATTGCCAGAAGGAGTCAGCAGAGCACATTATCTTGCCTATAAAAGTATGGCTGCTGCTGCTGCGCCGGAGAGGCTTAAAACGAGGAAGACAGAAATATAACTAAGCATTGTCAAGTTCCAGGCTTGCAGGGGTAATCTTCAATATATCAAGAGGCTGCCAATAATGAGTAAAAGTAAGCATATTTTTCCTGTTAACAGGGTCGAAGGGGATCTGGATATTCGTATTGAAGTCGAGGACGGAGTTGTCATTGATGCATGGAGCATCGGGACAATGTTCCGTGGTATTGAAAGTATATTGAAAGGACGGGCTGCTCTGGATGGACTTGTCATTACTCCGAGGGTTTGCGGCATATGCAGTTCATCTCACCTTAAAGCAGCGGCGCTGGCACTTGATATGATATTTGATGCAAAGGTTCCTGATAACGCCAGGAGGGTAAGAAATGCGACACTTATCGTAGAGCAAATACAAAACGACATTAGACACCCTTTTCTGCTCTTTATGCCTGATTTTGCCAATGTTGCCTACAAAGACAATCCGCTGTACGGGGAGGCTGTCCGGCGATATGAACCGTTTAGGGGAGAAACAGCGGTTCAGACAATTCAAGAAAGCAAAAGGCTTATTGAAATTATTTCAATATTGGGAGGGCAGTGGCCCCATTCTTCTTTTATGGTTCCGGGGGGCGTTGTTTCCGTCCCGGACCCGGACGATATTATTCAATGCCGCCAATTGCTGAGAATCTTCCGTGTCTGGTTTGAAAAAAGAGTCCTTGGGTGCACTCTGGATCGCTTCCGGGATGTGAAAAGCGAATCGGATCTTTTTTCATGGCTTGATGAATGTGCGGCTCACCGGGAAAGCGATATTGGTTTTTATGTCAGGTTTTCAAAAAAAGCCGGTCTTGACAGAATCGGAACAGGGCATGGAAATTTTATCAGTTTTGGTTCCCACGAACTTCCGGAGAAGAGTTCTGTTAAGGGTATCAACGGAAGCAGTTATTATCTGCCGGCCGGATTCTTTTCGGGCCGGAAAATATTCACTTTTGATCAGGATAAGATTGCCGAGGATGTGTCATATTCGCTCTATGATGATTATGGAAAATCAAGGCACCCTTTTGAAGGTTTGACAAACCCTCATTGGGCAGGAGATAAGAGTGAAAAATATTCGTGGGCAAAAGCACCGAGGTATGATGGAATGCCTGCTGAAACCGGCCCGCTTGCCGAGATGATAATATCTTCGAATCCTCTTTTCAAAGACCTCGCAGGGAATAACGGGCCCAGTGTCTTTGTAAGAGAACTTGCGAGGCTTGTAAGACCTCTTCATTTAATCCCAGTTCTGGATGAATGGCTGAAAGAGATATTAAAGGATAAAGGCGGTTTTTATGAAAGCTGTAAAAAGCCTGAAAAAGGAGAAGGGTTCGGGCTGGTTCAAGCTCCAAGAGGGGCTTTAGGCCACTGGGTGACGGTGAAGAATTCAAAGATTGACAGGTATCAGATAATAACTCCAACCACGTGGAACGGTTCCCCGCGGGATTCAAAAAATGTCAGAGGACCATGGGAGGAAGCTCTTGTTGGTACCAATATTAAAGATAAAGATAATCCTGTGGAAGTGGAGCACGTTATAAGATCATTTGATCCCTGTCTTGTATGTACGGTGCATGTAATCGACGTCAGGAAAAAGTAATGACTTTTTATGAAGCCATCAATATCGTATAATAATAAAGAGTTACAACAAGAAAGATAAGCATGGGGATTTGCAATCCTGAAAATCTGAACACAAATCAAAAAGAGATACTTGAGCTGAAGGAAGAAAACAGGATTCTCAGGGAAGAAATCCGTACCTCAAGGAAGGCGGCTGAGATAACAGCCGATCTTGTCGTAAAACAGTTTGAGGAGACCGAGGAGATTCTCTATCGCTTCCAGATCGCTAATGCACTGAGAAAGGCCGTTCTTGATTCAGCGATGCAGATTGCCATAATTGCGGCAGACAAGAAGGGCTTTGTCATTGTTTTTAACAGGGGAGCCGAAAAGCTCCTGGGCTACAGGTCTGATGAGGTTGTCGGCAGACTGACATATGATGCATTTCATTTGAAATCCGAACTCGATTTATTAAGAGACGAATTAATTTCTTCCAGCGGGAAACAGCTTGATGGTCTTGGGGTATTCTTTGAATATGCAAGAAACGGGAATCTGAAAGAACGCGAATGCACTTACATCCGGAAAAACGGAACGAGGTTATCCGTTATCCTTTCTGTAAACGAGCTTGTGGATTCAGATGGAACTGCAAGCGGGTTTTTGTGCATCGCATCCGACATTTCAGAGATTAAGCGTTCAGAGGAAGCACTCAGAGAGAGCGAGAAGAAATACCGGATGCTTGTTAATAACCTGCCCAATGTCGTTTGCAGGGCGCATATGGATAGTTCGATAGAATTTTTTGACGACAAGATCGAAGTGCTGACAGGTTATAAAAAAGAAGAATTTATACAAGGCCGGTTGAAGTGGTATGACATTGTGCTTGAAGAGGATCTTCCATACGTTAAGGAAAAATTTATGGAGGCTCTTGCAACCGACAAATCTTATGTAAGGCAGTACAGAATTAAAACAAAAAACGGAAAGATGATATGGATAGAGGATGGCGCCCAGATTGTCTGTAATGAAAAAGGAGAAGTTGAATTTATAACAGGCGCTTTTCTGGATATTACCGAGCGTAAAAAAGCAGAGGAGGCATTAAGAAAAAGTGAAGAAAAGTACAGAAGCATACTTGAAGCAATGGAAGAAGGTTATTTTGAGCTGAGTATTTCCGGAAATATGACTTTCTTCAACAGAGCATTATGCGATATGGTCGGATCAAGCCCAAGGGAGCTACTAGGGAGCAATTATAGAAGCTTTTTGGATGTTAAAACAGCCGACAGGCTTTTCAGATTTTTTAACCGCGTATATGAGACAGGGGAGCATGCCTCTGAAACAGATTATGAAATTGCCAGAAAAGACGGAAGTAAAAGATTTTTTGAACTTTCGGTTTATCCTTTGAAAGATCATGAAGGCGGTTTCATCGGATTCCGCGGGATTTCACGTGACATGACGGAACGGATGACAGCTGAGAACGAAAGGAACCGGCTTGAAGATCAATTGCACCAGGCCCAGAAACTTGAATCAATCGGCACCCTTGCGGGAGGTGTTGCGCACGATTTTAATAATATTCTTATGGCTCTTCAGGGAAATGCAACTCTTGTTCAGCTTCAGACTGAGAAAGATCATCCGAATCAGGAACGTCTCGAAAACATAATGGCCCTGATTAAGACAGGATCTGATATTACAAGGCGCATCCTGGGCTTTGCAAAAGGAGCAAAGTACAATATTGAAACCTCGGATTTAAATGATGTAGTAAAAAACAGCACGAACATGTTTGCCCGGACAAAAAAGGAGATTACGATTCACGAAAAATACGAAAGGGAGTTGTCTACCGTTGATGTTGACCGCGGTCAGATAGCTCAGGTTCTTTTGAACCTTTATGTGAATGCTGCTGATGCAATGCCGGAAGGCGGAGATTTATACATTGAAAATAGGAACATCGTTTTGAACAGGGAGCTTAAAACAGCATATGAAGCCTTGCAGGACAGGTATGTAAGGGTATCCATAACTGATACGGGCACAGGAATGGATGAAGCCACAAAGCAGAGAATTTTTGAGCCTTTTTTTTCTACAAAGGAAAGAGGCAGGGGAACCGGTCTCGGGCTGTCATCCGTTTACGGAATCATCAAGAGGCAGGGTGGCTTTATACATGTGTCGAGCGAGAAAGGAAAGGGCACGACCTTCGAATTATACTTTCGGTTTCAGGAAGGAAGCTCGGTTTATTGCAGACTGAAAGTGCAATTGCTGATGCTCCGCCCAAAGGTTCTGAAACAATCCTTTTGGTTGACGATGAGAGTATAATTCTCGATGTTGGCGGAGAAGTCTTAAAAGCCCTGGGTTACAATGTAATTCCTGCAAAAAGCGGGAAGGAGGCGATTGAAATATTACGCCAAACCATGGGCATGAGCGTCCGGGGCAAAGGAAAAGCCCTTAAGCCTGATCTTGTCATCCTCGATATGATAATGCCGGAAATGGGAGGAGCGGAAACTTTTGATGCAATAAAAAAAATCAACCCTGACATAAAGGTTCTTCTTGCCAGCGGTTACTCCATTGATGGCAAGGCTACGAGGATGCTTGCGAACGGCTGTAACGGCTTTATCCAGAAACCATATAATATACAGCAGATAAGCAGGAAGATCAGGGAAATTCTGGCAAATTGATTAGCAGGTTAATCTGTGATAATTTTTCTTAAACAGGTGAATTTTTCATGAAACAATATGTTATTGATGAACTGCGGTACAATGACTACGAAAAGGTTAAATTATACCTTGATGAAAATCTTGGAGCTTCGGAGATCGAAGGTGTTTACTGGTTGCCGTTTGAAAAAAGGCTGTTAACCGATGAACAGGCATCCCATAACGAATGCCAGCCGCTTTTTTTTGTTATCGACCTTAGACCGGAGCGTATTTCCTGCGAGCTTCTTGTGCGTACGAAAAACAGGATCAAATGCACTTGCATCGGGTATGCCACTGAAAAACAGCGTAACTGGCTTATTCAATATATTGATGATATACTTAAGCAGCTTGAAATTAAAATTTGATGGACTCGTAAAAACTCTATTTTCTCACAAAGTCACTAAGAGCACCAACAAAAAAATAATTTAATATTAATAAGTTAACTTTGTGATCTTTGCGGCTTGGCGTGAGATCTTGGCTTTTTACGAAGCCATCAAAGATGCTTTTCAAAATATTTCGGGAAATGACATGTTAATGACCGCGGCTATTATTGCATGGATTGTTCTGACAACAATCTTTTTTGGCCTGCTGACAATCTTTGTTTCTTTTATTAGCCGTAAAGGAGATTTGCCGCACAAGGTTGCCGGTATATGGGCACGATCTATAATGGCCGCAAGCCCCATAGAAGTGACGGTTAAGGGCCTTTCAAACATAGATCCGGATAAATCTTACATTTATATGTCCAATCACCAGAGCAATTATGATATTCCGATTCTTTTAGGGCATCTTCCGGTCCAGTTCAGATGGCTTGCAAAAATAGAGCTTTTTCGTATACCAGTTTTCGGGTATGCTATGAAAAGGGCCGGGTATATCTGCATAGACCGTTCAAACCAGAAATCAGCCTTTGAAAGTCTTAAAAAGGCTGCCGGAATAATAAGAGACGGCGTTTCCGTAATGGTTTTTCCGGAAGGAACCAGAAGCATGGATGGTAACATAGGTTCCTTCAAAAAGGGCGGATTTGTTCTTGCGGTTGAATCGGGCGTCCCGATCGTTCCGGTTATTATTTACGGCACATTTTCAATCATGCCTAAAAGCAGGCTTCTCATTAAACCCGGCAAGGTTACCTTGGAAGTTCTGGAGCCTGTAGAGACCTCGGGTTTTACAAAAGAAACCAAGGATGGACTTATGGAAAAGATCAGAAATATCATGTGCGAATCTATTGATGAGGAGAAGAAGGGTAATTCATCATGTTGAAAATCATTCCTCTTGGCGGACTCGGAGAAATTGGCCTGAATATGATGGCTTTCGAATATGCCGATTCAATATTTATAGTCGATGCCGGGCTTATGTTTCCTGAAGATTATATGCTGGGAGTCGATTTTGTAATTCCCGACATGCTTTACCTGAAGCAGAATAAATCCAGAATAGCCGGAATAGTTTTGACTCATGCCCATGAAGATCATATCGGGGCGCTCCCTTTTTTATTAAAGGATATAAACATTCCTGTTTTCGGAACGCCTTTTACCCTGGGACTTGTTCGCCATAAACTTGAAGAGTACGGGCTTCTGACACCGGCTTCACTTTATGAAATAGCGCCTGGAGAAAAGTTGAAACTGGGACCCTTTGAGATTGAGTTTATAAGGGTTGGTCACAGCGTAGTAGATGGAGTGGGGCTTGCCATCAGAACCCCTTTGGGACTGATTGTTCATACGGGTGATTTTAAAATCAGCCACACAGCCATGGATGGAATGATGACCGATATCCATAGCTTTGCACGTTGCGGAGATGAGGGAGTTCTGTGTCTTCTTTCCGATTCGACAAACATTGAAAAAGAGGGTTATACTATTTCAGCAAAGGAGATAGGCGAAACCCTATCAAGAATAACAATGGGGTGCAGGGGCAGGGTAATTATTGCTCTTTTTGCTTCCAATATCGCAAGGATTCAGCAGATTGTTAATATTGCAAAAGCAAGGGAGAAAAAAATTATTTTCAATGGAAGAAGCATTGAACTCAGCGTAGGCATTGCAAAAAATCTTGGATATCTGAAAATTCCTGATGAGATAGAGATTGATATAAGCCAGATAAAAGAGTTTTCAGATGACGAGATAATCATGATTACCACAGGCAGCCAGGGAGAACCCTTGTCCGCCCTTGCAAGAATGTCAGCGGGTTCGCACAAGCAGATAAGCGTGAAAAAAAATGATACCGTTATCCTTTCTTCCAAGTTTATTCCGGGCAATGAAAAAGCCATAACCAATATCATTAATAAGCTTTATAAGCGCGGGGCAGATGTAATATATGAAAAAATATCAAACATACATGTGTCAGGGCATGCTTTTAAGGAAGAATTAAAGCTGATGATGAACCTGACCAAACCCGAGTATTTTATTCCGATACATGGTGAATACAGGCACTTGGTGCTGCATTCGCGCCTTGCTGAAGAAGTGGGAATAAAGAAGGAAAATATCCTTCTTGCTGAAAACGGACAGATAATCGAATTTGATGTAAAAGGCGGCAGGATAAAGGATGAAGTTCCGACCGGCCGTGTCCTGATTGACGGGAAGGGGATAGGGGATGTCGGAAGGAGCGTTCTTAAAGAAAGAAGGGCGCTTTCCGAAGAGGGACTTGTAGTTGTTAATATGGCTTTTGATGAAGAGACCGGGATTATTGTTTACGGGCCTGAGATAGTTTCGAGGGGTTTTGTTTTTGAAACGGAAACCGGGCATCTTATCGAGGATGCAAAATGTGTTATTCTTGAAATAGTAGAGGAGATAACTCCCGGTACGCCGGACAGGGTCAATAAAATAAGATCCAAGGTGCAAACTGCTTTAAGAAAATATTTTAATTTTGCAATAAAACGGAGACCGGTTATTCTTCACTTTATTCTTGAGATATAGAAAGCAGGCGTGAGGCATGAGGCGAAAGCCGAAAGGCGTAAATCGCAGATCGTGAATCGTGAATCGAACCACGAACCACGAACGACGATCAACGAAGTACGAGCATGGCGAGATGCGAAAGGCGGGACAATTAATATGCGCAAGGAACTAATAGGTATATTATTATTTTTTCTTGTTGTTTTCACATTAATAAGTCTTTTGTCTTACAGCCCTAACGATCCTTCCATTAATAACGCGAAAGCTGCCGGTGAGGTTAACAACCTTTTTGGTGTTGTCGGATCCAATATAGCCGGAATTCTTGTTGCTCTCTTTGGAATGGCATCGTTTATTATCCCCGTGGCTATTCTATTTATCAGCATAAGATTTTTCGGTAATTATACCGGCCGGATAATAATTGTTACTATTGCCGGCGGATTACTCCTTATTGTGACATCAGCCGGCCTGCTCGCGTTTCACGAAAAAGACTTTGCCGTTTTCGGACACGATTTTTCCCCCGGCGGGATTATAGGAATCTCTCTTAAATCATTTCTCGTTAAGTACTATAACATAACAGGTTCCGTTATTATCCTTGCTCTGTCATGGGTTGCCGGTTTTGTCCTTGCAACGGGCTTATCTGTGATGGGTATTCTGAGACGTTTCTGGGGGATTAGTTTATTTGCTTTTGAACGTGTAACAACAAATTTCATTATGTTGAAAGAGCGGAGAGAAAAAGCCGCAAAACGTTCCAAGCTTATAGCAGAAAAAAAAGATCTGAAAGAGCCGGAAATAGAGATAAAGGCGGCAAAAACAAAACCTGTCAAGGAAGCGCCCGTTCCAAAGCAGGAAGTATTCGAGTTCATGCGTACCGAAACAGATTTCCGATTGCCGTCCGTAAATTTTCTTGATGAACCGCATGCCAGGCCGGCCAGTTTAGATAATGAAAACTTAAAAATGCAGTCAAAGCTTCTCGAGAAGAAACTTGAAGATTTTGGTGTGAACGGGAGGGTAGTGGCAGTTATCCCGGGACCGGTTATCACGACTTTTGAATATGAACCTGCCCCGGGGGTAAAGATAAACAAGATCGTTAATCTCACGGATGATCTGTCGCTAGCTCTCCGGGCAACAAGCATAAGGATGGAAGCCCCTATTCCGGGAAAGGCGGTAATCGGCATTGAAATTCCCAACACAGACAGGGAAATAGTCGGATTCAAGGAGGTCGTCGTATCGGGGGCTTTTGAAAAGGCCAAATCAAAGCTTACCATCTGCCTCGGAAAGGATATTGTGGGAAATCCTGTTGTGGCTGAGCTCGATAAAATGCCGCACCTGCTCATAGCAGGAGCAACCGGTTCCGGAAAAAGCGTCGCGTTAAACACGATGATATGCAGCCTTCTCTACAAGGCTACGCCGGATGAAGTAAAGCTACTTATGGTTGATCCCAAAAGGATCGAGTTGGCAATGTACGACGGCATCCCGCATCTTATTGCTCCGGTGGTTACGGACGCAAAAAAAGCCACAAACGCTCTCTTCTGGGCCGTGCATGAAATGGAGAGAAGGTACATGATTCTCTCGGAAAACAAGGCAAGAAATATAAACCAGTATCAGCAGAAGACCGCAAAAGGGGCAAAAAATGAAAAGGGCGAGGTTCTCGAAAAGCTGCCCCTTATAGTTATTATCATCGACGAGCTTGCGGATATGATGATGGTGGCTTCACGGGATGTGGAAGTTTCTCTGACCCGCCTTGCGCAAATGGCGCGTGCTGCCGGTATCCATCTGATTCTTGCAACACAAAGGCCTTCTGTAGATGTACTGACAGGTATTATAAAGGCCAACTTTCCGACCCGTCTCTCGTTTCAGGTCTCTTCCAAAACCGACTCGCGGACTATACTGGATGCCAATGGAGCTGAGAATCTGCTTGGAAACGGGGATATGCTTTTCATGCCTCCCGGCACTGCAAGAATGCAGCGGATACACGGCGCATTCATATCTGAAGCTGAAATAACAAGGATTACGGAATTTCTGAAAAAACAGAAAAAGCCGGAGTATGACAAAAAGATAACTGAGACACGATCGATTGAACAGTCCGATCCCGATTCAGCAGAGCACGATGAGAGATATGATGATGCCATGGCTCTCGTTACCAGGACCAGGCAGGCGTCAATATCCATGATTCAGAGGCATTTGCGTGTAGGCTATAACAGGGCTGCCCGCATAATAGAAGTAATGGAAAAAGAGGGGGTTGTCGGGCCGTCGGACGGGGTGAAGCCGAGGGAAGTTCTTGTCAGGGGATATGATGATATCAAATGAATAGTTGAATAGGCAGAAGGCATGA
>JAHJQU010000303.1 GCA_018819005.1 Pseudomonadota bacterium
ATCCTGCCGTTCTGCAAATGCAAGCAGCTGGGTTCCCATGTTCCCGGATTGGGCGACAACAGCGGTAGCTCCCGGTCTTGGCCTGACATGGCTTCCTGTGCAGTAAAGGTTGATGTGCGGGTTGCATATTCCCATAGTATTTGGCCCGAGTATGAGTATGCCGGCATCCTGGGCAGCCTTTACTAGATCTTTTTCAAGTTCTTTTCCTTTTACGCCTGTTTCTCCGAATCCGGATGTAATAAGCAGCACGTTCCTGATTTTTTTTGCCTTGAAATCAGGAAGCAGTCTTATTACCCCTGAAGCAGGGATAGTAACTACTGCAAGATCAATTTTACCGGGAATTTCTGTAACAGATTTGTAAACCGGCCTTTCTGCTATTGTTCCGCCTTTGGGATTTACCAGGTATATTTCACCTTCGTATCCCCCGCTTATCGTTAATGTAAAAAGGGTGTGTCCCCATTTACCCATTTGCGAGGATGCCCCGACAAATGCAATTGATCTCGGATAAAAAACAGAACCGATATCATCAGCAGGTATTGGCGGAAGAAATTCATTTTTTTCGCTGTTTGGCCCTAATATTATCAGGGCATCAACCGCTTTAAGATTTCCATCCGGCAGGGCAATAAGAGGGTTGATATCAATTTCCGCTATTTGTGGTTGTTCCAGCGCAAGCCGTGAAAGTCCTGTAAGCGCTTCAATAATTTGTTTCCGGTTAACGGCCTTTTCACCCCTGAATTCATTCAGAAGCGCTTTTGCTCTTATTTCATCAAGCATCTCCTCTGCGTCATTTTCAGTAACAGGAGCGATCCTGAAAGAAACATCCGAAAAGGCTTCGGTGAAGATACCTCCGATTCCGAACATGATTACCGGCCCGAAATGGGGATCTCTGAACATTCCTGTGACAAATTCTCTTTTACCATTGAGCTGCGGCTGAACAAGAAAACCTTCGAGTTTATCTCCGGCGTTTTTTTCTATGGTTAAAGCAGCCTCTTTCACTGCTACAGAATCTTTCAGATTGAGGTGAACAAGTCCCATTTCCGTTTTATGCAAAATAGAAGATCCGAGCCCTTTAAGAACAACAGGGAAACCGATACCGATTGCGGCATTAACCGCTTCTGCTGAGTTTGTTGCGGTTCTCTCTTCCGTAACAGGAATCCCGTATTCTTGAAGTATTCTTTTCGATTCGTTTTCAGTCAAAGCGGATTTTTCATTTTTATTTATTTTTTCGAATAGATCTGTAATGTTCACTTGGCGCTCCCCGGGTCATTATAGAGTGATAAAAAATATAACGCCGTACGGCGTATGTTCAAGGTAGAATGCAGAACAAAAACGATGAGCTCGTAAAAAAGTTAAAAATTCTGTCACTCCAGTGAAAACTGGAGTACAGAAGTATTTAAAAAGACTGGATTCTCACTTTCGCAGGAATGACGAAAAAAGGGAACCTGGAATTTTTACGAAACCATCAAAATTCAGTATAAAATATCACATGAAATTTATAATTCCAAGAGATTATTAAAAAACATTTTTACACTTTACAGATGGAAATGAATGATAAAAGATGATATATGACGTTTGGATGAGATAAAAATAAATTTATGATGGGGGGGTTTGATCCTGATGCGTGTCGGCATAGGATATGATATTCACAGGCTTGTTCATGGGCGAAAACTTATTCTTGGCGGAAAAGAAATTCCTTTTGAAAAGGGTCTGCTTGGCCACTCAGATTCGGATGTTCTTGTTCATGCAATATGTGATGCTCTGTTGGGAGCTGCCGGTTTTGGAGATATAGGAATCCATTTTCCCGATACCGATCCTTCATATAGAGATATCTGCAGCCTTGAGCTTCTTGCGGAGACATGCGCCATGTTAAGGAAAGAAGGGTTTGTCGTTAATAATATCGATTCGACGGTTTTTGCCGAAAGGCCTAAAATATCTCCCTACAGAAGTGAAATGATAGCAAACATAGCTCGTTGTGCCGGAATTGATGAAAGACTTGTTAATATCAAAGCTACGACCACGGAAGGTCTTGGAATGATCGGAAAAGGTGAGGGGATTGCGGCGATGTGCATTGCCATGATCGTTTGAACGGGAGGAAAATGTCTTTACGCGTTTACAATACTTTGGAGAGAAAAAAGGTTCCTTTTGTGCCCGTGAGGCCGGGAAGAGTGACGATGTATGTTTGCGGTCCCACAGTATATGATTCCTGCCATATCGGGCATGCAAGATCCGTCATTGTTTTCGATGTTATTTTGAAATACCTGAAAGCAGCCGGGTTTGATGTGACTTATGTCAGAAATTTTACAGATGTTGACGACAAGATTATAAACCGCGCCGGACAGCTTGGAGTTGAAACATCTGAGGTTGCAGAAAAATACATAAAGGAATTCTATGAGGATATGGATGCCTTAAACATTGAAAGGGCAACCGTAGAGCCGCGGGCAACCGAGCACATAGACAGAATTGTAGCTCTTATTGAAAAGCTGCTGGAAAAAGGGATGGCATACAGAATAAACGGGGATATATTTTATTCAGTCGAAAAATTTGAAAATTACGGAAAACTCTCCGGGCGAAGACTTGAAGAGATGGAAGCCGGCTCAAGGGTTGATATAGATGAAAGAAAAAAGAATCCCTTTGATTTTGCCCTGTGGAAATCGTTAAAACCGGGCGAACCTACCTGGGACAGTCCCTGGGGAAAGGGGAGACCCGGCTGGCATATTGAGTGCTCGGCCATGAGCAGCGCGTACCTGGGGGAAACATTTGATATTCATGGAGGAGGCAGGGATCTTGTCTTTCCACATCATGAAAACGAGATTGCCCAGTCCGAGGGAGCATCAGGAAAACCTTTTGCAAAATACTGGATTCACAATGGATTTGTAAACATAAATCACGAGAAGATGTCCAAGTCTCTCGGTAATTTTCTCCTGATTAAGGATATACTTAAATCATACCATCCGGATTCCGTCCGCCTCTTTCTTTTATCAAATCATTACAGGAGTCCTATAGATTATACAAACAAGGCGATGGATGAATCTGATGCGGGTCTTGATAAAATTTACTCCCTTATAAAACGGATTGAAGATGCTCATGGCCTTGTTTTAAAAGAGGTTCAGGATGAACCGGGAGATTACTGGAAAGAGTTTTGCGGGGCAATGGATGATGATTTCAACACGGCGAAGGGTATTGGAATTCTTTTCGATGCTGTCAGGCAAGCGAATCGTCTGATGGACGAAAACAGCGGAACAATTCTTGGAGATGTTAAAATCACGATTGGTAAAATCCATGCCGACATCCTTAAAATAGGGAAAGTTTTAGGTATATTATCAGAGTCTGCCGGAGCATATTTTGAAAGAAAAAAAATAAAATTTATTGAGAAAAAAGCGATTGATCCGTCCATGATTGACTCTCTGGTGAAGGAGCGTTTCGAAGCAAGAAAAGCAAAGGACTGGAAAAAGGCTGATGAAATACGAAAGACACTTTCGGATATGGGTGTTTTAATTGAGGACCGGCCTGATGGAACTGTATGGAAGTTTAACTGACGGCTTTGTGAAAAGTCCCTCTGCTGCGTTGCGCTTCTTTCTTCGTCATTGCGGCGTACTAACATGTACGCCTCATTCCTCAGAATTCGCACGCCTTGCAGATGGAGCTTTTCACTTTGCCGTCAAAACAATGACTTTTTAAGAGACCATAAGGCTTAAACGAATTATTTTCACTTGAGCTCTTGAACCCTCGAACCCTTGACTCCTTTATATAATATGCCCAACTTTAAAATAGTTTCCGAATATTCACCCAAAGGCGATCAGCCTGCCGCAATTGAGGCATTAACTTCAGGCGTGTTATCCGGGAAAAAGCATCAGGTGCTCCTTGGAGTAACAGGGTCAGGGAAAACATTTACCATGGCCAATGTAATTGCAAATGTTGATAAACCGACTCTTGTTATTGCTCCCAATAAAACTCTCGCGGCCCAGTTATACAGTGAATTCAGATCCCTGTTCCCGGAAAGCGCCGTAGAATATTTTGTCAGTTATTATGATTACTACCAGCCGGAAGCATATATCCCTTCAAGCGATACCTATATCCAGAAGGATTCGTCCATCAACGACATGATAGACAAGTTAAGACATTCCGCAACACGCTCCGTTCTTACCCGGCGTGATGTTATTGTTGTGGCAAGCGTTTCATGTATTTTCGGACTTGGAGACCCAGAAGATTATCTGGCGATGAGGGTCGATATTGAAAAAAGCATGGAGCTTGACCGAGACAGATTTCTTCACGATCTTGTTTCCATGCATTATGAACGAAATGACATCGATTTTTTCAGGGGAAGCTTCCGGGTCAGGGGCGATAGAGTGGAGATTTTTCCTGCATATGAAGAAGAGAAGGCGATCCGTGTAAATTTTTTCGGAGATGAGGTCGAGAGCATATCGGAAATAGATCCACTTAAGGGATCGGTTCTTAATAAATTAAACGGCACAACCATTTTCCCTGCAAGTCATTATGTTACACAGAAAATGACTCTCCAGAGGGCCATAGAGACTATTTTGCCGGAACTTAAAGAGAGAATGGCGTATTTCAGGAATGAAAATAAATACATAGAAGCACAACGAATAGAAGAGAGAACTCATTTCGACATCGAGATGATGCAGGAGATAGGGTACTGCAACGGGATAGAAAACTATTCACGCCATTTGACGGGAAGGGCACCCGGGGAGCCGCCACCGACTCTTCTCGATTATTTTCCATCCGATTCCCTGTTGTTTATCGATGAAAGCCATATCTCTGTTCCGCAGCTTCACGGAATGTATAAAGGCGACAGATCGAGAAAAGAGACACTCATAAATTTCGGGTTCAGGCTTCCGTCGGCTCTTGACAACAGGCCTCTTAAATTTGAGGAATTTGAATCAAGAGTTTCTCAAGCGATATATGTATCTGCTACTCCGGCTGATTTTGAGCTTGAAAAGGGAAAGGACTCTCTTGTTCAGCTTATCGTCAGACCGACCGGACTTGTTGATCCTCCTATTGCAATAAGGAGGGCGGAAAACCAGGTGGACGATCTTTATGAGGAGATAGTCTCCTGTACAAAGAAAAACGAGAGGGTCCTTGTCACTACTCTTACAAAACGCATGGCAGAGGATCTGACCGAATATTATTCGGATCTGGGAATAAAAGTCAGTTATCTTCATTCGGACATAGGAACTCTGGAAAGGATGGAAATCATCCATGATCTCAGGACGGGCAAGTTCGATGTCCTTGTGGGAATAAATCTTTTAAGAGAAGGTCTTGATATCCCGGAAGTTTCTCTTGTTGCGGTGCTTGACGCGGATAAAGAAGGCTTCCTTCGCTCGGCAAGAGCGCTCATACAGACGTGCGGACGGGCTGCGAGAAATATTAACGGTAAGATAATAATGTATTGCGATGCCGTCACAAATTCAATGCAGAAGGCTATTGATGAGACAAACAGAAGGAGAAATATTCAGGAATCATTTAATAAAAAACATAATATCACACCGGTGGGTATCGAAAAATCGATTACACATGTATTCGCGCAAGTTTCGGAATCACCTACTGCAGAGGATAGGGTATCTGAGACAATATCCAAATATCGTTCTCTCGATAATATAGATGAGACTATTTCAAATCTTGAAAAAGAGATGGAAAGTGCGGCCCGTGAACTTGAATTTGAAAAAGCTGCCGAACTGAGGGACAGGATCAGGGATATCAAGCAAAGGATAATTTTTGAATACTGAGCTTTTTACTTTGCCGTCCGGAGAATCTTCAAATTCAAGGGTTCATATGCCGGATCATTTAATTGAAAAATTGTCGGGTGTTTCAACAGGCCCCGGTGTCTATCTGATGAAAGATGCCGGCGGAGAGATAATTTATGTCGGAAAGGCGCTGAATATAAAAAAGCGGCTTTCTTCATATTTTATCGGAGCAGAATCAAACCGACAGCAGCAGGTTAACCTGAAAACCGGTCTTCTGATCAAAAAAATAGCTTCCTTCGAAACCATAATCACGGGAACGGAAAAAGAAGCGCTTATACTCGAGTCAAACCTGATTAAGAAGCACAAACCCAGATATAACGTGATATTAAAAGATGACAAGAGATATCCCTCGCTCAGACTCAACATCAAAAGCTCTTATCCGAATCTTGCGGTTGTCAGAAAAACCGGAAATGACGATGCAATCTATTTCGGTCCGTTTGCCTCCTCTCAGGCGGTCCGCCGGACTCTGAGGCTGATACATAAGACATTCAGGCTCAGGAAGTGCACCACTGCAAATTTTAAAAAAAGAACCCGGCCATGTCTTAATTTCCAGATGGGAACCTGCCTTGGTCCCTGCTGTAACGATATAGATAAATCGGTTTACGGAGAGATAATAAAAGAGGTCATACTTTTTTTAAAAGGCAGAACCCCGGTTCTTATAAGGGAGGTAAAAGAGAAAATGGAGAAAGCTGCGCAGGCTCAGGATTACGAGCTTGCGGCAGTTTACAGGGACAGGCTCTTTTCGATCCGGGAAACACTTGAAAGGCAGGTAGCAGTCACAACCGATTTTATGGACAGGGATGTGTTTGCTGTTGCGCGTGAGAATGAGCATTCGGTTATAACTGTTCTTGTTGTGAGGGGCGGCTATCTGCAGGGAACCCGTCATTTCAGTTTCAGGGACGTGATTTCAGCCGAATCCGGGATGCTGGGAGAATTCATAAGACAGTATTATGAGAAAGCCGATCTTATACCGGAAGAGGTGGTTGTGTCCGTTGAAATGGAGAACACACATTTACTTGAAGAATTGCTGACCGAGGTTAAAGGGGAGAAGATAAAAATCTTCGAGCCGAAAAAAGGGGAACGTTTTGATCTTGTTACCATGGCTCTTCATAACGCAAAAAATGAGCTGAACAGCATAATCTCTTCCATTGCCTCATCCGCCGACCTGCTTTACCGTCTTCAGAAGCGCATTGGTATGGATAAAATTCCGAAAAGAATCGAATGTTTCGACAATTCAAATATTTCAGGTAAAAACCCGGTATCCGGCATGGTTGTGTTTGAAAACGGAAAACCTTTAAAATCATCCTATAGAAAATACAGGATTAAAACCGTTGAGGAGCATAATGATTACGCTTATATGGCGGAGGTTATACGGAGGCGGTTCGGGAAAAATGAAGAGTCGAAACCTTATCCTGATCTTCTCATGATTGACGGGGGAAAAGGACATGTAAGGATTGTCCGTGACATATTAAATGATCTTGAGATTGACCGGCAATTCGATCTTATTGGAATTGCAAAGAAGGATGAGAATAAAGGCGAGAACGAAGATAAGATATATAAGCCAGGCAGATCCAATCCGGTAAATTTCGGAAGGGAAGGGGATCTTCTTTTTTTTCTTCAGCGGATAAGGGATGAAGCGCATCGTTTTGCCGTATCTTTTCACAGGAAGCAGATCCGCAGAAAATCGGTTCATTCGGCACTGGATGATATTAAGGGAATCGGGAAAAAGAAAAAAGAGATGCTTTTAAAGAATTTCGGAAGTTTTAAAAAAATCCGGGCGGCAACGCATGATGAGCTGCGCGCGCTGCCCGGGATAACCTCTGAAATCGCAAAAAACATAAAAGAAACACTGGGATTTTGAAGTCTCAAACTTGAAATTTTTTTTCGGATCAAACGCCCAGCTTCTTCAAAACCGTCTTCAATTCCGCAACCGAGTCAGCCGACTTCTTTAACGCTGCCTGTTCTTCACCGGTAAGTTTTATCTGTATGATCTCTTCAATGCCTTTTGCGCCCAGTTTTACCGGAACGCCTATAAAAAGACCGTTTATTCCATACTCTCCTTCGAGGTATGCAGCGCAGGGAAGGATCTTTTTCTTGTCCTTTAAAATCGATTCCGCCATTTCAACCGCGGCTGAAGCGGGAGCATAATAGGCACTTCCTGTTTTTAAGAGTGAAACTATTTCAGCGCCGCCGCTCGCGGTTCTTTTGACAAGAGCCGCGATCTTCTCCTTTGAAAGCAGCTCGGTTATCGGAATTCCGGCAACAGTCGAATATCTCGGGAGAGGAACCATAGTATCTCCATGCCCTCCAAGAACAAAAGCATGCGTGTTTTCAACAGAGACATTCAGCTCCATTGCTATAAAAGCCCTGAAACGTGCGGAGTCAAGAACGCCGGCCATGCCTATTACCCTGTTTTTAGGAAAACCGCTTGCTTCGAATGCAACATGGCACATTGCATCGAGAGGATTGCTGACGATAATGATAACGGCATCGGGAGAAAAAGCAGCAACCTGTTTTGTGACGTTTTTAACAATCCCGGCATTTGTGCCGATCAGATCATCCCGGCTCATACCGGGCTTTCTTGGAATGCCTGCGGTAATTATGACAATATCTGATCCTGCTGAGGCTTCATAGCTGTTAAATCCCTTTATATGTGCATCGTGTTTTTCTATGGGAGCTGCTTCGGTAAGGTCGAGAGCTTTCCCCTGGGGTACGCCTTCAACAATATCGATTAATACAACATCGCATAATTCTTTTTCCGCCAGCCGCTGGGCTGCCGTGGCGCCAACATTTCCTGCCCCGATAACTGTTACTTTCTTGTCCATAAAGACTCCTTGTTATGTTTTATAAAGTACAAATTGATATTTTCCCTTCGGTACGGCGAATGCAAGTCATTCAAAGCTCACGGCTTCGTAAAAAGTCATTCTGCTGTGTTGCGCTTCATCCCCGCCCTGTTGAATTCTCGCTGCGCGAGACAGCAGAGCTGATTCAACAGGGTGAATCATTGCAGCGTACCAATAAGTACGCTTCATTTCTCAAGATTCGCGCGCCTTGCATAATGAACTTTTTACTTTGCCGTCCGGATTCAGACTTTTTTCGAGTTTATCAAAGCTCAAAATTTATAAAAACCATATGATGCAACTGATTTCAGATAATAATATTTTTAATTGTTGTCAATAGGTTTTGCGTTTTTCAAGTATTGACATTAAAGCTCCAAATAAGTTATGTAATAAATCAGAGTTGGGAGCTTCATGTACTTTGTGATCTTTCTGGTTTTAATCCGCCCGAGGTGGCTTTTGGGACTTATAAACAGGTTATCAACCGATGGGACGCGGAAAAGCCCATTTCTTTTATCAGCTCAAGGGGAATTGTCATGAGTATCAAGGAACAAATAAAATCGATTTTGCAGGAAGCTGAAATATACAGGACTCAGGGCTTACTGAACGAAGCAATGATAAAATACAAAAATGCTGCCGAACTTGTTGAGAAAAATATTAAGCAGGAAAACAGGCAGTCATTAGTCGATGGAATAACAAAAAAAATTGAATTATTAAAGAAAACCATATTAAAGTATAACGATCCTGAAAAACCACCGGAAATGCCTGTTGAAATTCAGAATCTGATAAAAGATAAATTTGCGTTTTCAGCCGATAAAGAATCGGCTGGTCTTGAAGGGGCGATAGCTTTATCTAAATTTGGACAATTTGAAAGAGCAATTACAGAATTTAGTGAATTACTCAAGAACGATTCTTTAAGGCTCGTTGCTGCCAAGAATATTTTAAGATGCTTTTTTGCAACCTCCTCTGTGGATGGAGCGCTTTCACAATATGAGCAGTGGCTGAAATCCGGAATTTTTCATGAAGGGCAGATCAAAAAAATACGGTTTTTTTTAGAGAATCTGCTAAAAGACAAGGGAATTGAGAGAAAACTCCCCCTTGCAGATATTCCTGAAGTTAAAGCTGTTCCTGAGAAAGCAATTTTTGAAAAAAAGTCTATGGCTGATATCCCTGAACAGGAGGAAGTGGAGGAGGATGATGAGTTCCTTGACATAAATTCAGTTGGCATTACAATTACTGACGGCCCGCAAAAGGGTAAGGAAGTTGTACTTGATGTAACTTTCCAGTCGGGCAAATCGGTCAGTTTAATTGTTCCGGGCAGGGAAAAAATACTAATCGAAAAATTTAAAGTTGGATTGAAATTGGATAATGTCCAGTTCTATTCACCTATTGCAATGCTGAATGGTTCGGGTGTTATTTCGGCTTTTACAAAGATCAGTTCAGGCCCTAAAATGGGAAGCTACAGTCTCGATTTGAAGATATCCACTTAACAGCATATGATATAGTCTTACGGAGTTGTGCCAGATGGCAATATTTAATTTGAAAAGTCGTGAGATTGAATGCAAAATTGTATATTATGGCCCCGGAAGATCAGGTAAAACGACCAATCTTGAATATATTTTTAAAACTTATAAAAAACAGGTTACCGACCAGCTTGTATCAATTGATACCGAAGGCGACAGAACCCTCTTTTTTGATTTTCTTCCTATGGGCCTTGGTAAAATAAGAGGGTGTGATATACGGGTCCAATTATATACTGTTCCGGGACAGGTGCAATACAGTTCTACGCGAAAACTGGTTTTGAAAGGCGCCGACGGGATTGTTTTTGTTGCCGATTCTTTTGCAATAAGGAGAGACAAAAATATTCTCTCGCTAAAGGACCTTGATCTGAATTTAAAAGAATGCGGTCTTAATATTTTTAAAATTCCTCTTGTCCTTCAGTATAACAAGAGGGACATGTCCAGCATGGCAGACGGAAGTATTCCCATAATGTCTGTTGAAACTATGCAGAATGATCTGAACAGACAGCTTAAGGTTCCTTATTTTCCGGGAAGTGCTTTAACAGGAGAAGGTGTTGGCAGAACTTTGATAGAGTCCCTTAAGTTGACTCTCATACAATTACAAAAAGAATTGAAATGGGCACAGAAATAAATGGCTGACTTATCCTTTGCAGGCAATTTGAATTTTTTGAATCTTGGCGAGCTGCTTCAGATTTTTGGAACAAACGGAAGCACCGGTGTTTTGAAAATAAAAAGCAAGTATTCCGAAGAACCGGGGCGCATGTATTTTGTTAAAGGAGAGCTTGTTAATGCTGAAGCCGGTTCCAAAGAAGGTATTGATGCTGCGCTTTCGCTTTTTGGATGGACTGAAGGTGAATTTGAGTTTCGCACGCAGGAAGTAAAAACAAAGAATGTGATTCGAAAAAGTAGAATGGAAATTACTTTAGATGCATTAAGGCTTCTTGATGACGGCAAGATAGAGAAATTGGGGCCGGTTACATATGCAAAAACATTTGATGAGGGTTCCAAAGAGGATTCTCTGATCCCTGTTATCAGAGGCCCTCTGGTTGATTATACCTACGTAGTTGAAGAAGAAGAGTACCGTGATGGCGACAAAATAGTCACGGAAGGGAAATTCGGCAACTGGATATGGGTCGTTCTTGAAGGAAAAGTTGAAATTGTTAAAGAGACAAAGCAAGGACTGTGCAAGATAGTAAGGCTGACCGTCGGTTCATTCGTTGGAACCCTGTCAACAACAATGCCCGGTCAATATAATGTGCGGACCGCTTCGGTTGTTGCTGTAGGCTCGGTACAACTGGGCCTTCTTGATTCCCAGAGGCTTTACAGCGAATATATAAAATTATCACCTCTATTTAAAGAAATAATATTAAGCCTTGGTAACCGCATGAAGCAAATTACAGGCATGATTGTTGATGTCAGTTCAAAAAATATAAATGTTAAGGCGTTCTTAAAGGGTAAAAAAATTCTTATTGAACAAGGTTCAAGTGATGAAGGGGTTCTCACGATTATTAGCGGGGAAGCAGCAATAGTCCGCTCTACAGACAACGGGTATCTTCCACTTATGACTCTTTCCGCCGGCGATTTATTGGGCCGTATTCCCTTTGTCAATACCGGACATGAACCGCATTCCGCATCCGTTTTTGTTTCAAGGGATTTTGATGCAAGGAAGATAGATACGGAAGAAATTCAGAAAGAATATGATCAGCTTTCATTAACCTTTAAGAATATGCTTGAAAACATGGGTACTTGTATTGCTGCAACAACAATGATTGTCAGCGAGTTACATAGACAATCCCTTATATCCAAGTAATTTTATAAGGATTCAAGTGACCGGAAAAGCGAACGCATTCCCCGCCGCTTGCGGCATATCAGCCCATTTGTAGTCGTCGTTATCAGATAAGAGGAGAGAAGCCATGACAAGTGAAAATAGAAAACATCAGAGGATGGCATCGCTTAACCTTTTGCATGTTGGAGTTTATAAAGATGACGACTTAATCAAACAGGGAGTGGGAAGGACTTTGAATATTTCAGATTCCGGAATATTGCTCGAAATTCACTTTCCGATTGATACTGATAATGTTGTTGTTCAGGTGGCAATCGGCCTTAAAGAAGATTTGTTCGAAATCAAAGGAGATCTGTGAGATGTTTACAGTCTGAAAACGGAAAATATCAGATCGGGATTCTGTTTGATAAGATTACAAGTGAGACAAATGATAAAATATTAAAAAAATATATTGAAGCATTTAAAGACGGAAATTCCAATACATCCCCGGCCGAATAAGTTAAAAAGTGTCCATACGGAAACAAAAAGTTTCTTATCATGAAAGGAAATATAAATGGTTGAGGCAGTGCGTGAAACTGATTTCAGTAACATAAAGCTTTTAAAAAGAGGGAAGGTTAGGGATATTTATGACCTTGGAGATAAACTGCTGATGGTTGCTACTGATAGAATGTCGGCATTTGATGTTGTTATGCCGGATCCTATACCTGAAAAAGGCAAAATTCTTACTCAAATTTCTTTATTCTGGTTCGATATAATGAAACCATTGATTCAAAATCATGTCATTTCAAGCGATGTCCGTGATTATCCTTCAGATTGCAGACAATATTCTGATATTTTAAATAAAAGAAGCATGCTAGTAAGGAAAACGGAGCCTCTTCCTGTTGAGTGCGTTGTAAGAGGTTACCTGTCCGGCTCAGGGTGGAGTTCCTATCAGGAGCGGGGTGAGGTCTGCGGTATAATGCTTCCGAAAGGCCTGAAAGAGTCGGATCAGTTGCCTGAGCCAATATTTACCCCTTCAACGAAAGAGGAGGTCGGCACTCACGATATAAACATTGATTTTGATGAAACAGTTAAAATAATAGGAAGAAAGCTTGCTGAAAGAGTAAAAGAGCTGAGTATTGAAATATATATAAGAGGAACTAAACTTGCGGCTCAGAAAGGTATAATAATTGCTGATACAAAGTTTGAATTCGGACTTATTGGCAATGATGTCATTATAATAGATGAAGTCTTAACTCCTGATTCATCAAGATTCTGGCCGAAAGATTCATATAAACCGGGCGGACCTCAGTTGAGTTTCGACAAGCAGTATTTAAGGGATTATCTCACCTCCATAAAATGGAACAAGAAGCCGCCCGCTCCATCTCTTCCGAAAGATGTAATCGACAACACGCGCAGTAAATACATGGAGGCTTTGAAACGTCTGACCGGCGCCGAATTATGACATGGAAGGAAGAAATTATTCGCCTCTCCTCAATAAATATTGAGGATCATACATTCAGGATAACAACTGACGAGAATATAGAGGGTCTTTCCTGTTCAATAAGAAACGCAGGTCTTATTAACCCGCCGATAGTAATCAGTAAAAAATCGGGATATGCCGTTGTAAGCGGCTTCAGACGCATCAGGTCAGTTCAGAAGCTCGGCTGGTCCGATTTAATGACAAGAGTGCTTGATACAAAGACCGCTCCCCTTGAATGCGCCAAAATTGCTGTAACCGACAATTTGATGCAACGTCCATTGAATCTTATCGAAACATCCAGAGCTTATAAATTGCTGTCGGGTTTTTTAGATAATAAGCAGGATTTATTGAAAACAGCGTCCGTTCTCGGTCTTCCTGACAATCAATTTCTGGTAGAAAAAATAATAAAGCTATGCGAAATGCCGCATGCGATACAGAATCCTATTATATCAAACACTGTTTCATTGGTTATAGCACTCGAGCTTGGGAAGCTGGAATATGATGCCGGAATTGCAATCGCAGTACTTTTTGATAAATTAAAACCCGGTCTTAACAAACAGCGAGAAATCCTGACTCTTTTTTATGAAATTGCCTCCCGTGAGAGCGTTTCAATTATTAAATTGCTTAAAGGAGATGAATTGCAAAGCATTCTTTCAGATAATGAACCGGATAGAAATCAAATAATCAACAAATTAAGGCAATACTTGAAAAGAAGACGCTATCCTTTGATGACAAAGGCAGAAAACGTTTTTGAGAGAAACGTTAAAAAACTTGCATTGGAGAGGGGGATGAAAATAATCCCGCCTGCTAATTTTGAGGGAAACACCTTTGTTTTGAGCCTGGAGTTTAAAAAGATAAAAGATCTTGAAATGCAAAAAGAATTTCTCGATAAATTGATAAAAGATCAAACTCTTGAGCAAATAATATCAAAATCGACTGATATTTAATCTCTTTTTTCTGAAATTATATGCAAACCCGCCGGGTATTTTATCTTTACAGCACCTTCAAATCCCTCTGTTGCAAGCATTGCATAGCTTGTACCACATCAGCTTTGAACTGTACCGGGCTCTGTTGAGTATATTTTCTCAACAGGCTGAGCCAATTGCGAAACTCGTATATTCGTATGTTTTGTTCATTCTCGCGAATGCGGGGCACGAAGTGAAGTGCCCGCGCTATCCAGTTTTTTCAAATAGTTATGGACTCCCATTTTCACGGGAGTGACAGGTTCTCAGACTTTTTATGAAGGTATCATTAATTGATGAGCTCGTAAAAAGTGAAATTCAGACGGCAAAGTAAAAAGCTCATTATGCAAGGCGCACGAATCTTGAGGAATGAAGAGTACTTACTGGTACGCTGCAATGACGAAAGATGAAGTGCAACAGAGCAGAATGACTTTTTACGAAGCCGTCATTAATTGATTGCAAAACAATAAAAGTGTGTGCTATCGGCATGCAGAACAAACTTACACTGGATTATTTTGATTTCGAAATAGAAACTTGTGCACTGTAAAAAATCAGAAGGAGCGGATGGATGAGAATCAGAAGAGAGATTGTTTGCGGGTTGTTTTTATTAATATTTGTTGCAGCGGTTCCTCTGGTTGCATACGGAAGTGGAGGAGGCTCTTCCGGTGAGCATATAAACCTGGGTGAAATTCTTCCTATATGGAGCTGCATCCCGTTTGCATGCATGCTTCTCTCCATTGCGCTCTTTCCTCTGCTTGCCCCGAACATCTGGCATCACCATTTCGGCAAAATTTCGGCCTTCTGGGCTCTATCCATAGCCGTTCCTTTTGTGATCGCATACCGCGGCGAGGCTTCGTATCAGATCATCCACATAATCATAGCCGACTACATTCCGTTTATCATTCTGCTCTGGTCCCTTTATACCGTATCAGGGGGCATCCTGCTGCGCGGCACACTGGTCGGAACACCTGTCGTAAACACGGCCATGCTTCTTATCGGGACGCTGCTTGCATCATGGATGGGTACAACAGGCGCGGCCATGCTCATGATCCGTCCGTTTTTAAGGGCCAACAGCCATCGCAAGAACAGAACCTTCATGGTGGTCTTTTTTATCTTCTTAGTCGCCAACGTTGGCGGCGCTCTCACTCCTCTGGGTGATCCGCCGCTTTTTTTGGGATTCCTGCACGGGGTTCCCTTTTTCTGGACATTCAATCTCCTGCCTCACATGCTTCTGACGGCAGGACTTCTTCTTATATGTTATTTTTTCTTGGACACTTACCATTATCGCCGGGAAAAACCGGCTCCTGCCGATCCCATGGAAAAAGTGCCGCTTGGGATGGAAGGCAAACACAATTTTTTTTTCCTGCTGGGGATTGTTCTTTCCGTTCTTATGAGCGGCATGGTCGATTGGGGAGAAATTTCAACACTTGGAGTACATCGCTCTGTTCAGGATTGGGTGCGTGACGGCCTTCTTATTGTGATGGGAATTCTCTCAATGGCTACCACTTCAATAACCGTTCGTGAAGACAACCAGTTTACCTGGGCTCCTATTCTTGAAGTCGCTTATCTCTTCATCGGCATCTTCATCACCATGATTCCATGTCTACTGATTCTCAAGGCAGGCGGCAAAGGCGCCCTGGCTTTTCTGATAAATTCGGTGCAGCAGCCCACACATTATTTCTGGAGCACCGGTATATTATCTGCCTTTCTGGATAATGCGCCGACTTACCTCACTTTTTTTAATACCGCCCTCGGGAGCTTTTACGCATCACTTCCAGAAGCCGAGGCCGTGCCCCGCCTTATTGCTGAAAACCCGATATATTAGAAGGCCATCTCAGCAGGATCGGTCTTTTTCGGGGCATGCAGCTATATCGGAAATGCCCCCAACTTCATGGTGCGTTCAATAGCTGAAGAAGCCGGCACCCCTATGCCCAGTTTTTTCGGCTACATCATTAAATATTCCCTTGTTTTTCTGATTCCTTGTTTTGTAATAGTTACTCTCATATTTTTCTAAGGCAGGTGAAAAATGAAATTTAAAAAGATACTCTTTCACACCCGGTTCAGAGAGATGGCTTTAGGCGCTCTTGAGGCTCTGCTTGATCTGACAAAAGCAGGTCTTAAAGAGGTAGTTCTTGTCCATGTTATACAGAGGGAAGAAGTGGCCTTTGTTCCTTACGGCGGCTTTATGAAGGAAAAAGAGGCGCATATGAAGAAGAAAGCGAAAGACCTCTTTGAACA
>JAHJQU010000304.1 GCA_018819005.1 Pseudomonadota bacterium
AAAGGACAAGCCATTTGTTGTTGCCTACAAATCAATGGGCACTCCCAGAATGGTTGAAACAACAAACAGGGCAGGGGCTTTTCCTACCGGGTACTGGTCCGAAGGTACTTTTGACAGGTGGGAAAAAATCGGTTCCGAAGCTCTCCACAGGCAATGCAAAGTAGTCCCGAACGCCTGCGCAAAATGCTTTATTGCCTGCGGCAGGATGACGACAATAAAGAGCGGTCGGCACGCAGGTCTCACCATAGAAGGACCCGAATACGAAACGATATTCGCTTTCGGCGGTTTGTGCCGGATTGACAGCATAGAGGAGATTGCTTACCTTAATGATATATGCGACAGGCTCGGTATGGATACAATATCGGCGGGAAATCTCTGCGGGTTTACAATTGAAGCAGCAAGAAGAAAGAAAATTGCCTTTAACATAGATTACGGAGATGTTGATGCCATAGCCCGGCTCCTTAATATGATTGCAAGAAGGGATGGCATAGGAGATACACTGGCCCGCGGGATAATCCATGCAGCAAAAGAATGGAAAATGGAAGATATTGCGGTGCATGTAAAGGGCCTCGAACCCCCCGGTTACGATCCGAGAGCTTTGAAAGGATGCGGTCTTGCCTTTGCGGTATCAGACAGGGGAGCATGCCACTTAAGAGCAACTTTTCATAGTCCCGAACTGACAGGAGCTATATCTCCGGAATCATATGATGGGAAAGCGGCTCTTTTAATAGATTATGAAAACCGCCTTGTTCTTTTTGATACCCTCATCCTGTGTCGGTTTTACAGGGATTTATATAATTGGGATACTCTTTCACATCTGATCCGGATGACCACCGGCCTGGATGAAAAAAGAGAAAAGCTTGAAAAAAGGGCTTCGGATATTTCCGATCTTGTGAGACTTTTCAATATCAGGGAAGGCTTGAAACCGGAAGACGACAGATTGCCGAAACATTTGCATAAAGAGCTTAAAAATACCGGCCAGACAATAGGCGAGGAAGAGTTAAAAGTGATGATTCGGGAATATTACAGCCTACGCGGGTGGGACGACAGGGGCATTCCGGAGTCGTCGGATTTTTAAGAATCAATAAAACAGATTTATAACAAAAGGAGACTGCATCATGAAAAAAAATGCATCTTATATAATTATTTTCTGCATCATATTTTTTGCAGGATGTGCAGCGACTTACACAGCAAAGCCGCTTCCCTTTAAATCCCCGGCTGCCATGAAGAATGTCGTTAACGTGGAAGGCGCGGATATCGCTGCAAGAGCATTTACTGATCCGGATGAAACAAAAACGACTTTCGGTTTTGATATACACGGAGCGGGTATGCTCCCTGTTCAGGTAGTTTTCGACAACCAGGGTTCTCATCCTTTTGAGGTAATAGGTCACCAGACTTTTCTTGAAGACAAAAACGGGAATCTCTGGCCCATACTGGGCAAGGAGATAGCCTATGAAAGGGCGACCCGGTATGCAAAAACAAAGGAGATTTTCAAGGAGGGAGCATATAAAGGTTTCCTGGGAGCAGCGGCAGGCGCGATCATCGGAACGGCCATAGGAATTGTTTCGGGTGAAAATGTTGCATCGGCAGCCGGAAAAGGCGCTGCGCTTGGTGCGGCTGCAGGAGCTACAATAGGAGGAGCAACCGGATATGGCTCGGATAATGCAATAAAATCGATAACAAACGATTTGCGGGAAAAATCCCTCCAGAGCAGCGCGATTCTCCCTAAAAGTCTCGCTCACGGCATTCTCTTTTTCCCCGGCGAAGCAGGCTCTGCCAAACAGCTCCGTCTTCAGATAATGGAAAAAGATACCGGAAAGGTACATGTTATAAAACTCGACTTTTAAACGGTGTCAGGAAACGCCTTTTTTACTTTGCCGGTTGACATTATTAATTGGGCTCTTAATTTACCTTAAACATTCATGGTTTTTGGCATCCTTGCGGAACATCCGGAGACCAGAGTCGAAATTATTAATAACGGAGATTAACTAATGATGCATATTGAAACAAAAGAGCAGGTTATGGAAAAAATCCTTTCTATGAAAAAACCTGCCTGTCCGCATTGCGGAGCTGAAATGAATATCTGGGAAGTCCCGTCGATTAATTGCGGAGACGGCCTCGGGTGGGGAGTTCCTTATCTTTTTATGTGCTTTAATGATGAGTGTCCATTGTACGTAAAGGGATGGGATAACATAAAAGACAACTATTCTCACAGCGCTTCCTACCGATGCATGAATTATCCCGGAACTGAACAATTCGAGCTGATTACTGTTTTCAGCCCGGTCGGCGCAACAGGGCAGATTATTGACGATCAGGTAATGGCGAAGCAGGAAGCTTTGAAAGAAGCCATAAAAAAGGGATTCTCCATCCTGGCGGAATGCTATGTATCGAAAGATTCCCCGTCGGTTCTGAGGATTATTCTTGACCCGACGGAACCTGCCCGTGTCAGGCTGAAGGCTGCAGAAATGATCGGCGATATAGGAGAAACAGATGCAATCGAACCTCTCCGGAATTTGAAATTTGAAAGCAAGGTTATTCAGGAAAAGGTCGAGGAATCGGTTGCAAAAATTCACGAAAAATTTTTTACAAGGGAATGTCCGTTCTGCGCAGAGATAATAAAAAAGAGGGCTAATATCTGCAAACACTGCGGAAAAGAAACAGCCGGAGAATAGACCTGTGAAATCAGTCTAAAGGATTTTGATTAAGGATTTTCCGGTCATGGAAGCCGGCTTTTCGATCCCCATGATATCAAGGATAGTCGGGGCAATATCCCCCAGGTTGCCGCTTCTTAATGAGGCATTCTTCCTCGAATCATCAACCAGAATAAGGGGGACGGGATTGAGGGTGTGGGCGGTATGGACATGCCCGTTCTCCTCAAGCATCGTTTCGGCATTACCATGATCCGCCGTAATAAGAACAATCCCTCCCTGCTTTTTTACCTCGCTGACAATTTCGCCAACACAGGAATCAATGGTTTCGCAGGCGTTAATTGCAGCTTCTATAATTCCTGTATGTCCGACCATATCCATGTTTGCAAAATTGAGTACAACAAGATCATAGTGGCTGGATTTTAAGCGCGATAACAGCTCTTTGGTTACAAGCCGCGCACTCATCTCAGGCCTCTTGTCATATGTCGAGACATCGCGGGGAGATGGTATAAGACACCTTTCTTCAAGAGGAAATGGTTTTTCCTCACCGCCGTTGAAAAAGTATGTCACATGAGCATATTTTTCAGTTTCAGCAATCCTTAGCTGTTTCAGTCCTTTTTTGCTTATTACTTCCCCGAGAATCTCCTTTATGTGAACAGAAGGGAAAGCAACCGGCAGGGTGAATTTTTCATCATATTGCGTCATGCACACGTAGCCGGTCAGCTTAGGGCAACTCTCTCTTACGAAAAAGTTGAAATCGGAATCCGACAGAGCATGCGTTATTTCCCTTGCCCGGTCTGAGCGGAAGTTAAAAAAAATGACGGCATCTCCGTCCCGTATGTTCCCCTTGGGATTCCCGCTGTCGTCGGTTATTGCAATCGGTTTAACAAATTCGTCGGTCTCGTTTCGCCCGTAAGCATTTCTGACGGCATCAACAGGGTTTTTTTCTTCTGTTCCTTCCCCGTTAACATAGAGTCTGTATGCCTTTTCGATCCTGTTCCATCTGGTATCGCGATCCATTGCGAAATATCTCCCGCAAACAGAAGCAATCTCTCCGGCTCCTTTGTCGGTTATATAGTCCTGCAGTCTTTGCATGAATTTCAAACCGCTGTCAGGAGGAGTATCCCTCCCGTCAAGGATGGCATGTATATAAATACGGTTCAATCCCCTTTCCGCAGCCATCTCAATAAGCGCAAAGAGATGGTTTATATGACTGTGGACACCTCCGTCCGAAAGAAGCCCCATGAGATGCAGAGATCCATTCTCATCTCTTACTTTGTTTATAAGAGAACAGAGGGCTTCGTTTTCGAAAAAGCTTTTATCCCGGATTGCCTTATTAATCCTTACAAGATCCTGATAAACCACCCTTCCGGCACCTATATTCAAATGTCCGACTTCCGAATTTCCCATTATACCTTCGGGGAGACCGACGGCTTCGCCCGAACACAACAACCGGGTATCAGGATACTCTGATTTGAATTTATCAAGAAACGGGGTTCTTGCCAGGGCTATCGCATTCCCTTTGCCTGAACTGCTTATTCCCCATCCATCAAGAATTATAAGAATGCAGAATTTTTGTTTATTCAACATATATTTCCAACGCTCCGTCCTTCTTTGCTTTTTCCTTCATACTCTCGGTTGTCATGCGTTTTGCGTCCGACCAGAGCCCTTCAAGATCATAAAATTTTCTGATAGTTTCATAAAAAACATGAATCACGACCTCGCCGTAGTCAAGCAAAACCCATAACCCTTCATTTTTTCCTTCTATGCTCAGGGGTTTTATTCCAAGATTTTTCAGATACCGCTCAACAAAATCACTGATTGCCGTAGCCTGGCGATTGGAAAGAGCGCTGCATATTATGAATATATCAGCAACGGAAGAAAGGCCCCTTAAGTCAAGCACCAGAACATCGGCGGCTTTTTTCTCCAAAACCGCTTTAACATAAAGATCGATTCGCTGATCTAAAGCCTGCATCGCCTGATTCGATTTTTTTAAAGTCATCTGTATAATCCCTTGCTTTTAATAAAGAGTTCGACATTCGCCGGTACAAGAAAGCAAATGGGCTCTCCTTTTTGTGCCATCCTGCGAATTTTTGAAGAAGAAATATCCATTTGACTCACTTCAAATATATATACAGGCTTATTAACTTCATGCATATAACAGGAATCCTGCTTTGAAAAATAGTACCCCTGTGATATTTTCGCATTGAGAAAATCTCCGAGATTCATCAGTTCCGCCGTAGAATCAGCGTAATTGGGCCCCGGCCTTGCCATGACAATAAATGGTACAAGGCCAAAAAGCTCCCTGAATGATTTCCATGTATCTATTTCGAGGAATGCATCAAGACCTACTATAAGATAGAAGTCGGTTTGATCGGTTTGAAATGATTTAAAATATTTTACAGTGTCTATTGTATATGAAGGACCTGACCTTTTGAGTTCAACATCCGAAACTGTCAATGCTGAATAATCTGAAATTGCCATCCTGATCATTTCGAGACGATCCATGGCGTCTGCAATACAGGATGAATCCTTGTGCGGAGGAATTGCAGATGGAATAAAGCACACGCTGTCCAGGGCAAACCTCGTCTGCACTTCAACTGCAGACCTGAGGTGTCCGAAATGAACCGGATTAAATGTTCCCCCCAACAGTCCTATTCGTTTCAAATAATGCCTCAATCACTCCCTGACCTGACCATCTCCGAATACTATGAATTTTGTTGTGGTGAGTTCTTCCAAACCCATCGGTCCGAAAGCATGCAGCTTGGAAGTGCTTATTCCTATTTCAGCCCCCAATCCAAGTTGCCCTCCGTCATTAAAACGCGTTGAAGCATTCACAAGAACGACAGAGGAATCGATTTCGCGGAGAAAACGCCTTGCCCTGCTGTAATCGCCTGTAACGATCGACTCGGTATGGTTTGACCCATATTTTGCAATATGCTCGATTGCCTGATCCATATCGTCCACTACCCTGACCGCAACAACAAGATCCAGAAATTCAGCAGGCCAGTCCTGTTCAGTTGCTTTATCAGCCATCGGAAGAATCCTGCATGTTGCAGGACAGCCTCTGATCTCAACTCCAGCGTCAGCGAACTCCTTTGCAATTCCGGGAAGAAAATCCCCTGCTATACCCTTGTGGACAAGCATGGTCTCCATGGCATTACAGACACCGGGACGCTGAACCTTGGAATTGAAACATATTTTCCGGGCCATGCCAAGATCAGCGCCATCATCAACATAAACATGACAAACTCCCTTGTAATGCTTTAAAACAGGTATTCTTGAATTCTCAACTACAAAACGTATAAGCCCTTCGCCCCCGCGGGGAATGATCAGATCTATATACTCTTCCTGGCTTAAGAGGGCATTTACGGCAAGTCTCTCTCTTACAGGCACGGTCTGAACAGCCTCTTCGGGCAGTCCCGATTCTCTCAGGGCTTTTTTAATGATGCCGGTCAATGCCTGGTTGGAGCAAAAAGATTCCGAACCTCCACGCAATATAACGGCGTTTCCTGCTTTGAGGCAAAGGCCGGCAGCATCAACGGTTACATTTGGCCTCGACTCGTAGATAATTCCTATAACTCCGAGAGGAATACGCATGCGCGATACCTGGAGCCCGTTCGGCCGTATCCACGTCCTTGATATCGAACCGACAGGATCCTCAAGGGCCGCTACCTCTTTAAGACCGTCCGACATGGATTTGATTGTTGAATCACTTATAGTAAGCCTGTCAATAAAGGCTCCGGAAAGCCCGGCCTTTTTTGCGCTGGAAAGGTCTGTCTTATTCTCTTTCTTTATATATTTTGCCTGGTTGATTATTTCATCGGCGATTTTTAAAAGAACCGCATCCTTCTTTGCTGTGGGGCATTTTGCCACATCTCTTGAAGCGCTCCTTGCCGATTTGGCTATTTCTGCTATGGTTGTTTCAACAGACATCTGTTACTCCCTCTTTTCAGCGACTTCCCAAATATATTTCTTTCACTTTAATTACTGTACATCCTGAAACAAAATATGGACACAGTCGAGTTTACAATTAATCGCACTCACCCGTCAAAGCCAGATTATCTCTGTGAATGACTTCATCATAGGGTTTGTGCCCCAGCCTCTCCTTTATCTGGTTCGTTTTAAGCCCCATGATTTTCTTTATATCAGCGGCGCTGTAATTGACAAGACCGACTCCAATCACTTCATTGTCCGCATTGCTGAATTCAACGGGAGATCCTTTCCCGAATTCCCCCTTAACCTTTATAATACCGCCTGGGAGCAGGCTTTTACCTTTCTCAACAATCGCGTTTACGGCGCCGTCGTCTATTATAATAACTCCTTGAGGCTTCAGAGAGAAAGCAAGCCAGCATTTTTTTCTTGAGAGCCTCTCTTTTCCGGGAACAAAAAAAGTACCGTG
>JAHJQU010000305.1 GCA_018819005.1 Pseudomonadota bacterium
CCCCATACCCTTTAACGCACAATGCTTCGTTATCGCTGCCGTCAATGTCGTCTTACCGTGATCTATATGTCCTATCGTTCCCACGTTAACATGCGGCTTCGTCCTCTCAAACTTCTTCTTTGCCATCTCGAATACCCTCCCTGTAAAGATAAAAGGAGCTTAATGCAATTTATAGTTAATAAACGCTTAAATGCTGACTTTATAAGCCCTACCACCTGAAATGAGCAAAAGCCTTGTTTGCCTCGGCCATCTTGTGAGTATCTTCTTTTTTCTTAATTGAAGAGCCCCTCTTGTTGGCTGCATCCATGATTTCCCCGGCAAGCTTGCTTGCCATGCTCTTTTCCGGACGCTGGTGCGCATACGAGATTATCCACCTTATCCCGAGAGCTGTGCGCCTTGATGGTCTGATTTCAGTTGGAACCTGATATGTTGACCCGCCAACTCTTCTCGATTTGACCTCAATCATTGGTTTTACATTTTCCAATGCCTGCTCAAACAACTTGATCGGCGGCTCACTCCCTTTTTTCCCAATAATATCAAAAGCTTCATAAAGTATCGACTCCGCAATACTTTTTTTGCCGTCCTTCATTATTGCTTTAATAAATTTCGCAACTACCTTGTTGTCATATTTGGAATCAGGGATAATAACCCGTTCAGGTACGTCTCTTCTTCTAGGCATATGTCAATCCATTTTTATATATTTATTTAAATATAACAAGAAATTAAAGGCTAATATCATTTAGGCTTTTTTGCCCCGTACTTGGATCTGCTCTTCTTTCTATCATCAACTCCCAGCGTATCGAGGGTCCCCCTCACAATATGATATCGGACACCTGGAAGATCTTTGACTCGACCGCCGCGAACCAGAACAACCGAATGTTCCTGAAGATTATGCCCTACTCCCGGAATGTATGCTGTAACTTCCACGCCTGAAGTCAGCCTTACTCTCGCTACTTTACGCAAAGCAGAGTTGGGTTTTTTTGGAGTTGAGGTATAAACACGGGTACATACACCTCTTTTTTGAGGAGCCCCTCTAAGTGCCGGCGTAGTAGTTTTCTTGACTACCCTGCTCCTGCCCTTTCTCACTAACTGGTTAATTGTCGGCATATTCCCCTCTTAAGAATTAGTATAAATTCATAAAATCGCAAAGCCTTTGCAAAAGAGGCATTTTTTATACATATATGAACCAGATGTCAAGAAAATTCATGATAAAATAAATATTATATTTAATAGTTTCATAAAAAATCTATTTCTCAAAACTCTCAATATCGTTCGTAAAATATTTCTCCAAGATCGTCATATTTAAGCAATCAAGCCTTCGTGATAAATCCTCAGGAAGATACATCATAAAACATATATTATCCCCTTGATATTTCTATCTCTTCATTCAATGTAAGTCCTGAACCTGCAGGTATTAGCCTGCCCATGATAACATTTTCTTTCAGTCCTCTCAGATAATCTACGGCTCCGGAAATGCTGGCATCGGTTAAAACCTTGGTGGTTTCCTGAAAAGATGCGGCTGAAATAAAGCTGTCGGTACTTAAAGATGCTTTTGTTATTCCAAGTATAAGTGGCTCAGCTATAGCAGGCTTTCCACCTTTTTCTTTAACCTGCCTGTTAGCATCCTCAAATTTTATACGGTCAACCTGCTCTTCAAGGATAAAATCTGTATCTCCAACATCCATAACCTTAACCCGCCTCATCATCTGCCGGACAATAACTTCGATATGCTTGTCATTTATCCTTACGCCCTGCAAACGGTACACTTCCTGGACCTCATCAACAAGATAACGTGCAAGGGCTACTTCGCCCTTTATATTCAGAATATCTTGAGGAATAGCCGATCCGCCGATAATGGGCTCGCCTGCCCTGATATAATCGCCTTCGTAAACATTTATATGTTTTCCGCGCGGGATCAGATATTCTTTCTTTTCACCAAAATCGACAGGAGTTACAGTAACTTTTTGTTTCCCTTTCTTCGTACTCTTTGCAATAGATACATATCCATCAATTTCACTCAAAATAGCAATTTCTTTGGGTTTTCTGACTTCAAAAAGCTCTGCGACTCTTGGGAGCCCCCCGGTAATATCCTTTGTTTTTGTAGTTGCCCTGGGAAGTTTTGCGATAACATCTCCGGCTTTGACATTATCGCCTTCTTCAACCATCAGGACAGCATCGATTGGAAGTATGTATCGGGCCATTCCTGACGACTTGGAAAGTTTTGCCGTTTTTCCTTCTTTATCCTTAATAGAAATCCTCGGCCTGACTTCTGTCCCTTTAGATTCAATAATTGTTCGGCTCGATTTTCCGGTAACAGGGTCAACCTTTTCCTTCATGGTTTTCCCCTGAACAATGTCTCCGAATTTAACCGTTCCGTCCACCTCCGTAATGATTGGAGTTGTAAACGGATCCCAGGTTGCAAGGAGATCCCCCGGTCTTCCTGTTTCCGGGTCAGGGCCTTTAATTTTCTGGCCGTCTTCCACCATGATATACACCCCATAAATAACAGGACAGCTTTCAAGCTCACGTCCGGTATCGCTGACAATAGTAAACTTGCCGCCGCGGCGATTCATGACGATATATTGATTTTCCGCGTTCTTTACAACATGAAGGTCTATAAACCTCACTGTTCCGTCAACTCTTGCCCGAATATCAGCCTGTTCCACTCTTCTGCTGGCCGTACCGCCAATATGGAATGTACGCATTGTGAGCTGTGTTCCGGGTTCACCTATTGACTGAGCAGCAAGAATTCCAACAGCCTGCCCAAGCTCAACCTTGCCGCCGTGGGAAAGATCTCTTCCGTAACATTTTACACATACGCCGAAAGAAGCCTTACATGTGAGAACCGACCTTATTTTAATGCTTGTTATTCCGGCATCTTCAATCTTCTTTACCGCCTTTTCGTCGAGTCCTTCACCTTTTCTGATGAGAACCTCATCAGTAAAAGGATCGAGAATATCATCTATTGCGACTCGGCCAAGGATTCTTTCTCCAAGCCGCTGAATAACCTCTCCTCCCTCAACAAGCGGCTCCACAACAACACCCATAATTGTACCGCAATCTTCTTCCATGACAATGCAATCCTGGGCAACATCAGCCAGCCTTCTTGTCAGATATCCCGAATTTGCGGTTTTAAGGGCGGTATCGGCAAGGCCTTTTCTTGCTCCGTGAGTCGAAATGAAATATTGCAAAACTGAAAGTCCCTCTCTGAAATTCGCGCTGATGGGGGTTTCAATAATTTCTCCTGATGGCTTGGCCATAAGACCGCGCATACCTGCCAGCTGGCGCATCTGGTCTTTGCTCCCTCTGGCGCCCGAATCGGCCATCATATATATTGGGTTAAAACTCTCTTCGTAAACAGGCTTCCCTTTCTTATCCAGCACAGGATTCCCGCTGCTGTCCTTTACGGACTCGACTTTCATCGACGCCATCATTTCATTGGCCACATCATCGGTAGCCTTAGCCCATATATCAACAACCTTATTATATTTCTCGCCCTGTGTTATAAGTCCCTCGGTGTACTGTCGCCCGATCTCAGAAACCTTTTTTTCGGCTTTTTTTATTATATCCTCTTTTTCAGCCGGAATGATCATATCATCAATTGAAATTGAAAGACCGCCTTCTGTCGAATATTTGTAACCGATATCCTTGAGCCTGTCGGCAAGAACAACCGTGGCCTTGGGGCCAAGATTTCTGTATGCATAATCGACAAGATCCCTTAAAGATTTTTTATCCTGAACCCTGTTAACGGCATCAAAGGGAATCTCCGGTCTCTTTTCATTGACCATGAATATGTGGTATTTTTCTTCAGATAAAATTATTCCGCTGACTGAACCTTTTTCAAGAGAGAAGACCGAGTCTGCGTCAGCATCATTTACATTGAATATCCTCTTGAATTCCTCTTTTCTCATTAGGCCGATATTGCCGTCATTTGCCTTATCTGCGTCATCCGAAAACTTATCCACAATTTCAGGGAACGGCAAGCCGTTATTAATCCCGATCAGAGCCGATTTTGCATCCTCTTCTGAAGAAACCATTAAATGGCTCATCATCATAATATTTTCCTTGGGAATAACCTCCCAGAGGAGAATACGGCCTACCGTGGTATTAATCATTTTGCCGTCCATCCGGACAACTATTTTGGCATGAAGATCAACGGCGCCGAAATCATAAGCGGAACGCACCTCTTCGAGATTGGCAAAGATCTTTCCATCCCCTTTTGAACCCGATATTCCCCTCGTCATATAGTAGATTCCAAGAACAATATCCTGGGTTGGAACGATAATGGGGCTCCCGTTAGCCGGCGAAAGAATATTGTTGCTTGACAGCATCAATACGCGCGCTTCTATCTGCGACTCAACGGAAAGCGGGATATGGACAGCCATCTGATCGCCGTCAAAGTCAGCATTAAAAGCGGTACATACAAGAGGATGAAGCTGGATTGCTTTTCCTTCAATCAGAATCGGCTCAAATGCCTGAATACCCAATCTGTGAAGTGTTGGCGCCCGGTTAAGCATCACAGGATATTCTTTTACTACCTCATCAAGAGTATCCCAAACCTCAGGTGTCTCGCGTTCAACCAATTTTTTTGCGCTTTTTACAGTCGAAACAAGGCCCTTCTTCTCCAAACGGTAATAAACAAAAGGCTTAAAAAGCTCGAGAGCCATTTTTTTGGGAAGGCCGCATTGATGCAGCCTCAAATTGGGACCAACCGTAATAACAGTTCGTCCGGAATAATCGACACGTTTACCAAGAAGATTCTGACGAAAACGGCCCTGTTTTCCTTTCAGGGTATCGCTCAATGACTTCAGAGGACGCTTATTGGTTCCTGTAATTACCCTGCCATGCCTGCCATTGTCGAACAGGACATCAACTGCCTCCTGGAGCATTCTCTTTTCGTTGCGGACAATGATGTCCGGAGCTCTTAAATCTATTAGTCTTTTTAACCGGTTGTTCCGGTTAAGCACCCTGCGGTAAAGGTCGTTAAGGTCGGAGGTTGCGAATCTGCCTCCTTCCAGAGGAACCAGTGGCCGCAAATCAGGCGGAAGCACAGGAATGGCATTCATTATCATCCAGGCAGGATCAACGCCTGAACGCCTGAATGCATCGACTATTTTAAGCCGCTTGGAAAGCTTCTGCCTTTTCGCTACCGAGCTGGTGGCTTTTATATCGGCTCTGAGTTCATTATAGAGTGTATTAAGATCGATGCTTTCCAGCAGAATTTTTACCGCTTCAGCTCCTATTCCTGCTTGAAATGTTGGTCCGTAGGTTTCAAGCGCTTCGCGATATTTATCATCCGACAGGAGCTGACACCGAACAAGAGCAGTCTCTTTCGGATCCAGAACGATATAGCTGTCAAAGTAAAGAACCTTCTCCATGCTCTTTAACGTCAGATCCAGAAGATTTCCTATCTTGCTTGGCAGACTTTTTAAAAACCATATGTGAGCTACGGGCGTTGCAAGCTCTATGTGCCCCATTCGCTCTCTCCGGACTTTCGACTGAATGACCTCGACCCCGCATTTTTCACATACAACGCCCCTGTGTTTCATGCGTTTGTATTTGCCGCAGTTGCATTCATAGTCTTTGGTAGGGCCGAATATCTTGGCGCAGAAAAGCCCGTCACGTTCCGGCTTAAAAGTCCTGTAGTTAATTGTTTCCGGCTTTTTTATTTCGCCGAAAGACCACTGCCGGATCTGTTCAGGTGAAGCAAGTGAGATCCGAACACCTGAATATTCTTTCGGATTAATGGGCTTGGCAAAAAAATCGTATAGAGTTTCCAAATTCTACTCCTTATTTCCTTCTATAAGTGATATGTTTAAACCCAGGCTTTGCAGCTCCTTTGTCATAACTTTAAAGGACTCTGGAATGCCGGGTTCAAGCATGTTTTGACCTTTCACTATCTTTTCATACATTCTGGTCCTTCCTGCCATATCATCAGATTTGACAGTCAGGAATTCCTGCAATGCATTCGCCGCTCCGTAAGCTTCCATAGCCCATACCTCCATTTCTCCGAGGCGCTGGCCTCCAAACTGGGCTTTTCCTCCAAGCGGTTGCTGTGTAACAAGTGAATAAGGACCTATAGAACGGGCATGAATCTTATCGTCAACAAGATGATGAAGTTTCAGCATATACATGGTTCCAACGGTAATCTTCCCCCTGAATTGATCGCCGGTTCTCCCGTCATACAAGGTTGCCTGACCCGATGGAGATAATCCTGCCTCTTCAAGAAGGGCTTTAATTTCGACTTCCTTCGCTCCGTCAAAAACCGGTGTAGCCATGTGAACGCCTTTTTTATAATTGCCTGCAAACTCACAAATATCTTCGTCGTCCATCTTTCCGATCATTCTGTTAACCGAAGAGTCGGCAAATATCTTCTTTAACTTATCGCGAAGAGCCTTCATGTTGTTCTCTTCAACCAGTTTGTTAAGCTGGTCCCCAAGCCCTTTCGCGGCACGTCCGAGATGTATTTCCAGGATCTGTCCGACGTTCATTCGAGATGGCACGCCAAGCGGGTTCAAAACCATGTCAACAGGAGTTCCGTCTTCAAAATAAGGCATATCCTCCTGGGGAAGAATTCTTGACACAACACCCTTGTTGCCATGGCGGCCTGCCATTTTATCCCCAACAGAGAGCTTTCGTTTCATGGCAACATATACCTTCACCATCTTTATGACGCCCGGTGGAAGATCATCGCCCTTTTCAAACCTGTTTATGTGTTTCTCAAAATTCTGCCTGCATATCTTGCTCTGATTTCTGAATTGTTCAAGAAGATCATGAAGCTGCTCGGTTACCTTGGGATCTTTCAGTAGCACTCCTTCAAGCTGAGCAACAGGAACATCGGCAAGTATTTTGGGGTCTATTGTGTCTCCCTTTGCGATATAAACCTTTTTCCCTTTTTTAACAGGTGTGTTGCATATCTGGCCCTTAACAAGCTGCTGTATCTGAGCGCGGATTATTTCTTCTATCACAGCAAGTTCATCATCCCTGTCTCTTTCAAGAACCTTTACCTCCATCTCCTCTATCCAGAAGGTGCGATCATCCTTATCGATCCCGCGTCTTGAAAAGACTTTGGCATCAATAACAATGCCATCGACTCCCGGAGGAACTCTTAAGGATGTATCTTTAACATCTCCGGCTTTTTCCCCGAATATGGCACGAAGAAGTTTTTCTTCGGGAGAAAGCTGCGTTTCGCCTTTCGGGGTTATTTTCCCCACAAGAACATCTCCAGGCCCTACCTCGGCTCCAAGCCTTACGATGCCGCTTTCATCAAGATCTTTCAGCGCTTCATCACCAACATTCGGTATGTCGCGGGTAATATCCTCTTTACCGAGCTTGGTATCTCTTGCAACAACCTCAAATTCCTCAATATGAACCGACGTATATTCGCCATCACGGACGAGTCTTTCGCTGACAAGGATCGAATCCTCAAAATTGAACCCTCCCCAAGGCATGAATGCGACTGTCACATTCTTACCGAGAGAAAGCTCTCCTTTGTTTGTAGCCGGACCGTCGGCAATTATCTCTCCTGCTTTAATGTGCTGTCCTTTCAAAACTATCGGGCGGTGGTTGAAGCAAGTGTTCTGGTTGGAACGCATATATTTTGACAGGTTATAAATTGTAACATGACTTTCAAAACCTTTTTCAGTAGGATCATGAGATAATATTATGCGTGAAGCATCCACCGATTCCACAACCCCATTCCTCTGAGCTACTATTGTAACCCCGGAATCCTTAGCAACAACATCTTCTATGCCTGTACCCACGAGGGGAGCTTCATTAACCATAAGGGGAACCGCCTGACGCTGCATGTTGGAACCCATCAGGGCCCTGTTCGCATCATCGTTCTCAAGAAAGGGAATAAGAGATGCTGAAACGCTTACAAGCTGATTGGGAGATACGTCCATCAGTTCGATTTCCTTTTTCTTTACCATCATGAATTCCCCGGCAACACGCGATGTAACAAGCGGGTTCAGGTATTGACCGCTTTCACCAACCGGCGCGTTAGCTTGTGCAATAGGAAGTTCCTTTTCGTCGAAGGCATCAAGGAATTTGATTTCATTTGTAACGGTTCCGTTCCTTACAATTCTGTATGGTGTTTCAATAAAACCGTAATCATTAACCCTTGCGTATGTGCTTAACGAAACAATAAGGCCGATGTTAGGACCCTCAGGGGTCTCGATGGGACATATGCGCCCGTAATGAGAAGGATGAACGTCTCTGACTTCGAAGCCCGCGCGTTCCCGTGTAAGCCCGCCAGGTCCGAGAGCGCTCAGCCTTCTTTTATGGGTTGTTTCTGAAAGCGGGTTTGTCTGGTCCATAAACTGGCTGAGCTGGCTTGTTCCAAAGAATTCTTTAACAACTGCCGAAACCGGTTTGGGATTTATAAGATCATTGGGCATAAGGGCGTCAACTTCCTGAAGGCTCATTCTTTCCTTTATAGCCCTTTCCATGCGCACAAGCCCTATGCGGTATTGATTCTCAAGAAGTTCCCCTACCGCCCTTATCCTGCGGTTTCCCAGATGATCAATGTCATCAACGACTCCCTGGGTATCCCTGAGCTCAATAAGGGTTTTTGTGGTTAGAAGAATGTCTTCTCTTCTTAATATTTTTAAATCGGCAGAAGATTTGATGCCCAATCGCTGGTTTATCTTAACTCTTCCAACAGTAGAAAGATCATAATAGGCGGTCTTGAAAAAAAGATTGTCGATAAAATCCTGGGCAACTTCCGGTGTTGCCGGGTTTCCGGGCCTGAGCCTTCGGTATATTTCAACAAGAGCCTCTTCTTTTGAACCGACTTTATCTATGACAAGGGTTTTCCTGATTGAGTCGCTGTTTGAGGTTCCATCAACAAAGAGCAGTTCGAATTCATTAATTCCTGCTTCTTTCAGTTTTGAAATAGCTTCATTATCAACTTCGTCACTCACCTTAACCAAAGGCTCACCGGTTTTTGGATCAGGGATCGTACAGGCAAAGGCTCTTCCTGCTATATCTTCAATGTTTATAGGTATCGTCCCCAAGTTGGATGAAATGAGCTTCTTTATGAGCTTGGGAGTAAACGGGCGCCCTTTTTTAGCTATTATTTCACCGGTATCAGGGTCTTTGATATCCCTTGTGAATTTCTGACCCTTGCATAAATCCTCCCTTAGTTCTTTGTAAATGCTTCTTCCGCGTAAAATTATCTTTTCGGTCTTGTAAAAATACGAAAGGAGATCACCAGGCGTATATCCAAACGCCTTAAAAAATATGGTTACAGGAAATTTGCGGCGTCTGTCTATTCTTATATAAACTATATCTTTAGGATCAATTTCAAGGTCGATCCACGATCCGCGTACAGGGATAATTCTGGAGCTGTAAATAATTTTCCCGCTTGAATGAGTTTTTCCTTTATCGTGATCAAAAAATACACCCGATGATCTGTGAAGCTGACTGACAACAACCCTTTCAGTACCGTTAACTATAAAAGTACCCTTATCAGTCATCAGGGGAATAGCTCCGAAGTAGATCTCCTGTTCCTTGATGTCGCGGATAACAGAAACATCAGTCTCCTTGTCGACATCATATACAACAAGCCTGACTGTTATACGGACAGGTATTTCATAAGTCATGCCCCGGTGTATGCATTCCGCAATACTGTGCTTTATCTCTGCGAATTTGTATGATACAAATTCGAGCGAAGCACTCCCTGTAAAATCTTTTATTGGAAATACTGATTTGAATACAGCCTGAAGCCCGATATCCTCACGTTTTTCAGGAGGAACATCCATCTGCAAAAAACGTCTGTACGATTCCCGCTGCATTCCTATAAGATCGGGTATCTCAACAATTCTCTGTATCTTTCCAAAGTTTTTTCTTAAACGTTTTATTGCCAAAAGCCTTTCCGACATGGCATCTCCATTTTATAGGATTGAAGCTCCCCGCTTCAAGCAGCGGGGAATCTTCGACCGTAGTGAATAGTGTCTGTTCGTTAATTCGCTCGCTAACCTCGCCGCAAGCAACGGGGAATACGCTCGCTGTTTCGGTTCAATATTCAAGAAATTATGGAAACCTCTCCTTAAGCCTGCTAAGCTAAATATCAAGTATTTTCATTGTCTTATGAAACATTAATGCAATGAAGACGGGACTATCTTCCAATGAAGATCCCATCTCCACAGCATTAACATTCTTATTTTTTCCTGAAATAGTTTTATTATGGTTTTCTATCAAAAAATACAGACTACTTAATTTCGACCTGAGCACCGGCCTCTTCAAGCTGTTTTTTAATCTTTTCAGCCTCTTCTTTTGATATACCCTCTTTTACCGGCTTTGGAACTTCATCAACAAGTGACTTTGCTTCCTTGAGTCCAAGGCCTGTAATGGCTCTAACTTCCTTGATGACCTGTATCTTCTTGTCGCCATGCGCAATCAGCATGACAGTGAACTCGGTCTGTTCTTCAGCCTGGGGGGCTGCGGCTGCCGGTCCGGCTGCTGCAACCATGGCAACAGGGGCTGCTGCAGATACGCCAAATTTATTTTCCATATCCTTGACAAGCTCGGACAGCTCTAAAACTGACATATTAGCTATAAACTCAATAACATCTTCTTTTGTAATATTAGACATTTGCACTATTCCTCCAAATTTATTCGAAATGCATTACTTTAATAATCTCAATTCAAGGTCTTTTGTTACACAAAATCAGGCTGCTTCCTTCTGATTTTTTATTGCTTGTAAAACATACAAAAAGCTCTTGGGTATTTCGCTTAACACTCTGACAAAAGCTGTCGGGACGCCATTCATTGCTGAAAGCAGTTGAGCCAAAACGACTTCGCGTGGCGGCATGGTTGACAGAGTCTTAATTGCATTCAAATCAAGCACTTTTCCGCTTAAAACGCCCGCTTTAATTACCAGCTTTTTATTGCTTTCTGCATATTTGATAAGTACTTTCGCAGGAGCAACAGGATCATTGTAACTTAATGCAATTGCGCTGGGACCCTTAAAGCTATCCTTGATCAAAGCCACTTCAGTGCCTTCTGATGCCCTCTCAAGAAGAGTATTTTTTGCAACGCGGTATTCGATTCCGGATTCTCTTAATTTTTTACGCAAATCGCTGATTGCTGCAACATCAAGGCCTTTGTATTCGGTAACAATTACAACCTTTGATCTTGAAAACTTTTCATGCAAATCTTGCGCGATCCGTTTCTTTTCTTCAAGCTTCATTTATTATATAACACCTCCTTCCTTAATCTGCAAAAAACCGGAGGATTTCTTCCGACTGCCGGTCATTGACTGAAAAGGTTCGGCATTATCGCTTCTCATATGTAACCAATCAACAACCGCCATCCGTCTCTGTAGGCCGGCACAGCCGCTTAAGCAGAATAAATACACACCTACGGTCTTTGACAGGATTATATTGTTTCAACATTTAAAAATTCATAATTTTCCGCCCGAAAGAATTCGCCCCAAAGGCAAATACACAACCGGAGCATCACGGAAACAACTATTTTTTAATAAAAGATTATTTGGCCAGATCTTTTATTGCAGATACATCAATTTTGATTCCAGGGCCCATCGAGGATGAAACGGCCAGGCCTCTTAGATAAAGTCCCTTACTAGAGGATGGCTTAAGTCGAAGGATCATATCCAAAAATGCTGCAAGATTTTGAACAAGCTTTTCTACGCCAAATGAAACCTTGCCCATGGGAGCATGAACTATTCCTGCTTTTTCAACCCTGAATTCTATTTTTCCGGCCTTCAGCTCTTTTACGGCTCTTGAAACATCAAATGTGACGGTGCCTGTTTTTGCATTAGGCATAAGACCTCTGGGACCCAAAAGTTTTCCTATTTTCCCAACAGCTCCCATCATATCTGGTGTAGCAACAGCTTTATCGAAACCGAACCATCCTCCCTGAATCTTTTCAACAAGTTCTTCGTTTCCAATAAAATCAGCACCGGCTTCGAGTGCCTCTTTTTCCTTCTCTCCTTTGGCAAACACGAGGACCTTGACCTCTTTGCCTATTCCATTCGGCAAAACAACAGTCCCTCTTACCATCTGATCTGCATGCCTTGGGTCAACGCCAAGGCGGACAGCGACATCAACTGTTTCATCAAATTTGGCATATGATGAATCAATCACTGCTTTTACAGCAGTAGCAAGATCATTTTTTGCCTCGGCAATAATCTTTGTTTTAGCTTCTATATATTTCTTACCCCGCTTCGGCATTTTTCTCTATATACTCCTTTTTCTCTTTAATCGATCTCGATCCCCATGCTCCTGGCTGTTCCTGCAATAATATTGTAGGCAGCTGCCTGGTCATTGGCATTCAAATCAACCATTTTCAGCTTTGCAATCTCTTCCACCTGTTCCCGGGTTACTTTAGCCACTTTCTCTCTCTTCGGGTCGCTGGATCCCTTAGCTATCTTTGCCGCTTTCTTCAATAATATGGACGCAGGCGGTGCCTTTGTTATGAAAGTAAAAGATCTGTCCTGATAAACAGTAATAACAACAGGTATAACCATTCCTTCGTCATTTGCAGTCCTGGCGTTAAAAGCCTTGCAAAACTCCATTATATTCACACCTTGCTGCCCGAGTGCGGGACCAATAGGCGGAGATGGATTTGCTTTTCCAGCCACAACCTGCAATTTAATCATTGTCATAACCTTTTTTGCCATTTTCTTTTTCGCTCCTGATACTATATCTTTGTTACCTGCACGAATTCAAGTTCCACAGGTGTTGAACGACCGAATATGCTGACAAGAACCCTGATTTTCCCCTTTTCAGGATTGACCTCCTCAACCAGACCGTTGAAATTCGTAAAAGGCCCGTCTATTACCCGTATTTCATCTCCGGTTTCAAAGTAGTATTTTGGCTTGGGCTTAAGCTTTCCAGCCTCCATACGGCTCAAAATCTGTTCAGCCTCTTCATCTGAAATGGGAGTCGGCTTCTCTCTTCCTCCCAAAAAACCACTGACCTTGGCAGTATCGTTAACAACATGCCACGTCTCATCATCGAGCTCCATTTTGACCAATATATACCCTGGATAAAATTTCCGGGTAGAAGTCTTTCTTTTCCCCTTCACAAGCTCGACTATCTGCTCTGTAGGAACCAGCACCTCCCCAAACTTTTCAGGATGATTGCAGGCAGCTATTTTTTCATCCAGAGCCATTTTGACCTTATTTTCAAACCCGGAATACACGTGGACTATGTACCACTTAAGAGCCACTCTCTATTCTCCTCGTTATTATTGAAGAACCACACGGACAAGGCTTGACAGTCCTATGTCAACTACACCAAGAAAAAGCGAAATTATCATCACCAGAATAATAACTACAACCGTCGAACCAACCGTCTGTTTACGTGAAGGCCAGGTAACTTTCTTAAGCTCAATCTTAACTTCTCTGAGAAATTGCAGAGCTCTCTGATAATAACTGTTTGATTCCTTTTCCGTAACAGATTTGGTGCTGGTCAAAGGTTTCTTCTGCTGTAGCGCCTGTACCTTTTTTAACTCGGGTGAAGAGTCAGGCTTCAAAATGGCTTTTATTGATCCATTATTTGATTCCTGGGAAATTACAGGCACATCATTATCTTGCTTTGACTTTTTCCTGTTGCTTGCAGTCTTTTTCTTTAGTAACCGTGCCATTGTGCTCCTGTATCGAGATTTCTGCGAATCTAAACTTTAAATCTTTTAAAGAAACATTTCTGAAATATTTGGCAGGCCAGGAGGGATTTGAACCCCCAACACCCGGATTTGGAGTCCGATGCTCTGCCGTTAGAGCTACTGGCCTGCAATGCCATTTAATAACCGGTTCTTAACCAACACAGCCGGTATTAAGCACGATAACTATTTTGTCTCTTTATGGTTTGTATGTTTCTTGCAAAACCTGCAGTACTTGCTGAACTCAAGCTTGTCCGGCGTCGTCCTTTTATTCTTTGTTGTGGTGTAATTTCTTCTTTTGCATTCACCACACGCTAGTGTAATAATTACTCTCACCTGCTTACTCCTTAACCGTTATCCGATTATTTCGCTTACTACTCCTGCACCAACAGTCCGGCCACCTTCCCTTATCGCAAAACGAAGCTCTGTCTCCATAGCTATCGGTGTTATCAAATCCGCCGATATCGTTACATTGTCCCCGGGCATTACCATCTC
>JAHJQU010000306.1 GCA_018819005.1 Pseudomonadota bacterium
ATCCACATTGTTTTTCAAGCCAAAGAGAAGATCCTTGTAATCTTTATCTGTTATTGCGTCAGCCTTGATTGTGCCGGTGGGAAGGTTTATCCCCTTGTTCGAAGTAAGGAACCCCCCGGTAACAACTTTGCAGAATATGTCGTTTTTGCTTGTCTTTACAACAACAAGCTCCATCATACCGTCCGCCAGCAGTATCCTGTCTTCCGGTTTAACATCCGAGGGGAGGTTTTTATATGAAACTGAAACGCGTTCCTTGTCACCCTCAACATGCCTGCTGGTAAGAACATATGCCTGGCCGGGATCAAGACGCACACCCGGCTCTTTCACTTTACCGACTCTTATCTTTGGGCCGCAAAGATCCTGGAGTATGGCGACATGAGCTCCAAGTTCATCTGAAATAGAGCGTATTGTATCTATCTTCTTGAGATGTTCACTGTGGGTCCCATGGGAAAAATTCAATCTTGCCACGTTCATCCCGTTCAAAATGAGTTCTCTCAATACTTCCGGCGACTCGCTTGATGGGCCTATTGTACATACAATCTTTGTTTTTGGCATAATCTTATTATCCCCTTTCCGTCAGAATTTACGGCTTCATAAAAAGTTAATTTTTCACACGAAGGCACAAAGACACGAAGAAAGACCTATTTATTTTTGCAGGCAAATTTGGAATATAACGTTCACAAGTATGAGTTTAGGATCCCTGCCTGATGACTTAAGCTCCATATCTGCTTTTTTCAGTTTTTCATAGCAGGAAAGAAGTTCCTCTTTTCTGAACTTTTCCGCCTTTTTAAATAACTGATAAACAGGATAAAGGCTTCTGGCGTTTTTCGCAATAAAAAGATCGGAAGATATCTTGCTTTTCTTTTTTACCGGCTTCTTTTTTTTATTTTCAGCTTTCTCCTCATTCTCTTCATCCGGAAAAAACCTGTCCCAGCCTTCAATATCATCAAGTAAATTCTTTTCATACTCGCCTATGGCCGGCATGGTAACAGAAGAAAAGCGCGGGTACGAAAAATCGGGATCCCAGGCCTTGCCGTAAAGACTTTCCGCAAATCCCTTTTGAAAAACAAGTTTCCTGAACTGATTTATTATCGCAGAAAGAACCTGAAGAGGATGGATTTCGGAATAAAGAAGAGAATCTAATAACATAAGTGAGTTTTCAAGATTCCTGTCGGATACCGCATTTGTGAACTCATATATGGGATCTGTTTTTGTCCGCTCCAATACAGTTTCAACGTCACCCGCAGTGATGTTTTTTCTCTTTCCGGCATAAGCTATCAGCTTCTCTAAATTGTTTAAAAAGGTACGCAGGTCAAATCCGGTCATTTCATACATGGCAAGATACGCATCCTTATCGATGGTCTTGCCGCTTTTTGACAGTACGGCGTTCATCCTTTCTGAAATAACGCTTTCCTGGGCAACCCTGTCGCCTTTATAGTCTCCTTTTGAAACCTGGCAGTCGATAATGATACCATTTTTGTTCAAGGCCTTATGCAGGTTAAGCCTTTTATCTGCCTGTTCGGCTACGATAATAAGATGGTTTTCTTTTGGAAATCCTTTCTCAATGGCCTTCAACAAAAAGGATGCGCTGTCTTCTCCCGCTGACAAATTAACATTATTTTCAATACAATAAGCAATAATGTCATCTATCCAGTTATAATCGGAAATGCTCTCATCAATTTTAAGCGACTCTTTTCTGTTTGCTTTACTCACATCATCAAAAGAAAGATTGAGCAATGACATGATGCCCGTAAAATATCTTGCGGCCTTTTTAACATCGTCACGGGCACATGCTTCTTTTGCTTTGGTAAGCAAAACTGCCTGACTGTCTTTCGAATAGAATATTTTAGAATCAGTAAGGGCAACGACTTTTCTGCCCGCTGAAAATGAAAATGTATTAACCCGCTCAACGGCATCGAATATATTCTCGTTTGTACCGTCCACCGGTTCATAGTTCATTTCTCTTGATGATGCGTCAGGGAGCATGGCGTCGAGAAGCTCGTCAAGAGCGGTTTTGCATAGCATCTCTTCGCCGCAAATAAGATAAAGGTGGGAAAACCCGTCTTTTGCGGCGCTTTTTATATGGCTTTGCAGGTCTTTGTATTGAATTTCAGACATTTAGGGTCTGTATCTTTTGTTTGGTTTCCATCTGGAAACGGCCCTTTTGAGCGATCTCTGTGTCAATCTGCGGGATTTCTTGTGCGGCATACAATGCGTATGCCTCCGCACAATCCCTTGATTTCCTTGAGCTTGCCCAAAATTGCCTATTTCCGGATTAGAAACGTATTATTATCCATAATTAGTTCGGAGAATACTATTTGCTTTTTACGCGTCTGCTTTGAATTAAAAGCATAACAACGGAAATGACAGCCATCACCCCGCCAATAACCTGGGAAACCGATAGATTTCCAAAAATATAATCGCCCCTGAAATCGCCACGGAAGGTTTCGATCACAGATCTTGTGATCCCATAGAGCAGAACATACATCCAGAATATCTGGCCGTCATATTTTTTGCGTTTGCTGAAAAAAAACAAAAACAGAAAGATTCCCAGATTGCCAAGAGCTTCATAAAGCTGGGTCGGATGAAGCGGTATTCCGGTCGGAGCAAGCGAATCAGAATGGTTAAAGGTAACAGCCCAGGGAAGATCACAATATTTTCCATAACAGCAGCCTGCAAAAAAACATCCGATTCTTCCAAAAAAGTGAGCAAGCGCTATTGAAGGGGCCATAATATCGGCTGTTTTCCATACAGGAATATTTTTTATCTTAAGAAAAATAACCCCTGTAACCAGGGCGGCTATAGATCCTCCGTAAAAAACAAGGCCTCCGTTCCATATTTTCAGTATTTCAACCGGATCCCTTAAAAACATCCCCGGGCTTGTAGCAACATAAAAAAGTCGGGAACCGAGTATTGCGGCAATCAGCACATAAAAACAGAGGTCCATTATCTTTTCATGATCTTCCCCCAGTCTTTTTGCTTCCTTTGTGGCAAGAAATATTCCTGCAAGAAAGCCGACTGCAATAAAAAAACCGTAAGTAAATATTGATATTGGACCAATTTTAAGAAGAACTGGAAACATTTATTCTCCGCAGCCCGTCATCCGGGCATTTTTCTGAATAAAAGATGAAAGACAAAAATTCCCATACCTATGGAAATCGAGCTGTCGGCTACATTAAAAGCAGGCCAGTGGTGACTCCCGATATATACATCAAGGAAATCAACAACGCTTCCAAAGCGTATTCTGTCTATAAGATTTCCGGCAGCACCGCCAAAAATCAGGGCAAAACCGGTTGAAAGTATTGGCTGGGTGCGTGGAGTGGTATTATAAAAGTAGAATATAAGGCACATGGCAAGGGATGAAACAACAAGGAAAACCATCCTCCGGACATCAGGGTTCTGGTCTGCAAGAAAACCGAATGCCCCGCCCGGATTATGAATATGTGTGATGCTGAAAAATCCGGACAATACAGTAATTGAATAATAAAGTGGCATGGTTTTTAAAATAACCGCCTTGGTTATCTGGTCCAGAAGAAGCACCATTCCGGCAATAAATGCAAGCTTTGTATATTTATTTTCAAACATCTTGGATAATTGTTTCTGGTCTGTGGTTTCTGGTTTCTGGTTACTGGTTCCTGATTACTGACCACTATGTGCCTGGTTCCCTCGAACCCTCGAATCCTTGAATCCTTGAATCCTCGAACCCCGAAGGTCCGCCAATCTGTGTGGCGGATTCACTATTCACTCCGTCGCAGGCGGCTTCCTGATCTCCCCAAGCGCATCCCGGCATCTGTTGCAGACTCCAGGCTCTTCGGAAACAGCCCCGACCGAAAGATCGTATATCCAGCATCTTTCACACTTCTTGCCCGGCGCCGGCTCAACCGAAAGATAAAGTCCTTTAATCTCCCTGCTCTCAACCGCACCGGGGAGGCTTCCATTTTCCGACAAAAGAACACGGGACGTTATGAATATGGTTTTCAATTCGTCCGAATACCGGTCAAGGAGAGTAAAGAGTTCTTTGTCGGCGGATATTGTAACCGAGGCATCAAGTGAATGTCCGATCAGCTTCTTTGCCCTTGCTTCCTCGAGAGCTTTCGTAACTTCTCCCCGCACTTCAAGAATCTTTTTCCACCTTCCGGCAAGCGCCTCGTCTTTCCACTCTTTTCCGGCTACAGGAAGGGATGCAATATGGATGCTTTCTTCTTTCCCCTGTGTCATGGGCATGAATTTCCAGATCTCTTCCGATGTGAAAGGAAGTATTGGAGCCATAATCCGGGCAATCGAATCGAGTATGGCATATACTACTGTTTGAGCGCTTCTCCTCTCAACAGATCCGGAAAAAGATGTGTAAAGCCTGTCTTTCAATATATCCAGATAAAAAGCCGAAAGATCTATGGTGCAATAGTTATAAAGGCCGTGGTAAACTATGTGAAACTCATAAGTATCGTAAGCAGTGAGGCTCTTTTCTGTCAGTTCGTAAAGTTTATGAAGGGCAAACCTGTCAATTTCAGGCATCGATTCATATGGGACGGCGTCTTTTGAAGGATCGAAGTCATATAAATTCCCGAGCATGAACCGGCAGGTATTTCTTATTCTTCTGTATGCGTCACTTAATTGAAGCAGAATGTTATCTGAAATACGAACATCATCCCTGTAGTCGGAAGCTGAAACCCACAGCCTCAAGATCTCGGCGCCATATTTGTCGATCACTTTCTTTGGAGCTATTACATTTCC
>JAHJQU010000307.1 GCA_018819005.1 Pseudomonadota bacterium
AATAATAAATTACAAATACTCACATTTTTTTTGGTATATAATTCTTTTAATGGCATATATCAAAAAAAGTCTGAAAAATTAAGCACCGATTTATATCGGGGAGGTTTTAATGGAACAACCACGGTTTATAATAGCAGTTGTGCTTTCATTTGGTGTTTTTTTAATTTGGAACTATTTCTTTGTCGATAAGAACCAAGTAAAAAAGGTTGAAGAAAAAACAGAGGTTCAGCAGACAGTCAAAACTGAAGCTCCTGTTGCTGTTATGGCATCGAAAGCCCCCGAAAGGAAAATCTATCAGGAATCTTCAGCACAACAAAACTATATTCCCCGGGTAATTAAGATAAAAACTCCTTATTACTCTGTCAATATAAATGAAAAGGGAGCTGCTATCACAAGCTTTGTGCTGTCAAAATACAAAGAAACGACAAACAGCGATTCACCAAATAAAGAGATTATTCCCAAAGAGTTAGAAGGGGGAACAGTTATTGCCGGCTTTGCCGGACAAAGCGTTCCAGGACTCGAGAGCGCAATATTTACTTCTGATATAAAAGCAGAGTTGATTGACATAAGTGAAGGGGAAAAGGAAATTCTGTTTTACTGGAAATCAGAAAACGGAATCGTTATTGAAAAGAAATATTCCTTTTCATCCGGTACATATATGATAGGCCTTGTGGTTAATGTCATTAATGGTTCTTCTGAGCCTATAAAAGACAGCCTTATTGTTTCACTTAACAGCTATTATCCAGACACAACAAGCGCAGTAGGCTTTGAAGGGCCAAGCGCATTATTAAATAACAGCCTGGAAGAGGTCTCGCTTAAAGATATTGAAGATAAAGGTGTCTATACAGGCACCCTTAAATGGATTTCAGTTCAGGACCGGTATTTTATGTCGAGCCTGATACCAAAAATACCCGTAGAAACAAATATGCGCCTTTTCCTGAAAGATAAAGGATTCTTGGAAGCGCAATACATTAATCCTCAAAAAGAGATTCGGCCTGGCGCTCAGGAACAAGTAGAATTTAACCTGTTTTTTGGTCCAAAGAGTTTGAAGCTGCTAAAGAGTCTCGGACATGACCTTAATTTGGCAATAAATTTCGGATGGTTTGATTTCCTTGCAAAACCTTTCTTATATTTTATGAATTTTTTATATAGCTTTATTCCTAACTATGGTGTTGCTATCATCTTGCTAACGGTGGTAACGAAAATAATTTTTTGGCCTCTTGGAGCAAAAAGCTATAAATCAATGAATGAAATGAAAAAAATTCAACCGTTGCTTGCTGAAATCAAGGGAAAATACGGTAATGATAAAAAGCGCATGAATGAAGAGGTGATGGGATTATATAAAACCTATAAGATAAATCCCATGGGAGGATGCCTGCCCATGGTAGCACAGATGCCTGTTTTCTTTGCACTGTACAGGATGCTTTATTCGACCATTGAATTAAGGCATGCCCCTTTTCTTTTCTGGATAAAAGATCTTTCAGCTCCCGACAGGCTTTTTTCTTTTGCTTTTTCAATTCCTTTTATGGAGCCGCCATACGGTATACCTGTTTTGACTATTATTATGGGCGCAACGATGTTTATTCAACAGAAAATGACCCCGGCCGTTGGTGATCCGACACAGGCAAAAATGATGATGATTTTGCCTTTTGTATTTACAGTAATATTTGTCAATTTTTCTGCCGGTCTTGTTTTATACTGGCTAATAAATAATGTTTTATCAATCCTTCAGCAATATATTATATCTCGGAAAGCAGCGTAGATACGGAGGGGAAAATGCCCCATTATTTGGAATTTGATGGGATGAGTGTTGAAAAAGCAATTGAAACTGCTTGTAAAGATTTGAAAATATCTAAAGATAATTTAAAGTATGATATTGTTTCATACGGATCGAGCGGTATATTTGGTTTGGTAGGAGTAAAGAAAGCCAAGATAAAGGTAACCGCACACGATTTGAATACAGGTAATATAAAGAATGAAGAAAACAAAGCAAAACAAAATGAACTTCCGCCTGCTAAAAAAGAAGAAGATGATATTGAACTGAAACGGGTCAAGAGTGTTGATGAAAAGATAAAAAACAAAGCTGTTGAAACCGGACTTGAGGCACTCAATAAAATAATTAGTACGATTAGTGATGATGCAGTTATTAATGTTAGCGTGGAAAAAAAGGATGTATTCTTTGATGTTGAATCCGAAATCCCTTCCGTCATTATAGGGAAGAAGGGGCAAACTCTCGAAGCAATACAGTATCTGATTGAAAAAATAGTTAATAAAAATAATGATGAAAAATTTAATATTAAAGTTGATGTCGGCGGATATCTAAATAAAAGGCATGAAAAACTTAAAAAGCTGGCAGAAAAAATCGCTGAAAAATCGAAAACCAACGGGAAACCCATGTCTTTGGGACAAATGAACGCCAATGACAGAAGAATAATACATCTTTATTTAAAAGATAATAATGACGTTAAAACACACAGTGTTGGAGAGGGATTTATAAAAAAACTTGTTATATATCCCAGAAAAAAAGGTCGTGCGGCGCAGCCTGAAAAACAACTATAATATTATATATTTTTACATTATTCGCGCGTTTTGTGATCTTTGTAGTGAAAGTTCAGAAATTTTTAAGCCGTTAAAAGTATTTGTAAATAACTCAAGGGCGACACTAAATAAGTATAGCAAAATTAAATTAGATGGAAAATGATACTATTGCTGCCGTATCAACGCCGATAGGCAGCGGCGGGATAGGCATTATTAAGATATCCGGAAAAAATGCCCTGTCAATTGCAACTTCGATATTCAAACGATCTTCAAATAGAAGCCGAAATATTTCAACAAGTGAATCGAAAAAGCGTGCGCATTCCCCGTTGGCTTCAGAAGTATTAGCGAGCGAATTTGCAACAGGCCCGATTCCCTTCAGCCATAGCTTCCTCCCCGCTTGTGGTGAAGAGCTTCAATCCCACCGGCTTTATCACGGGAACATAATTAACCCCGAAAATGAAAAACCAATAGACGAAGTACTCCTGTCCCTGATGAAGGCACCCCATTCATATACAAAGGAAGATGTTGTTGAGATCAATGTTCATTCAGGGCTTGTAGTTTTAAGAACAATCCTGGATCTTGTATTATCGAAGGGAGCAAGGCTTGCCGAGCCGGGTGAATTTACAAAAAGAGCTTTCTTAAACGGAAGGATTGATTTAACCCAGGCCGAAGCAGTTATTGATTTAATCAACGCAAAAAGTGGCAAGGCCCTTGAGATTGCAAATGCCCAGGCAGGGGGCGATTTGCGGGTTTATATACAAGACATTATTAAAGCATTAACAGATATTCTAATAAAAATTGATGCCGCAATTGATTTTCCTGAAGATGTTGGAATCGTTGATTCAAAAACAGCAATATGCACGATTGAAAGGGATATTTTAACAACTTTAAAAAAGCTGATTACAGATTATGATGAAGGACATGTTTTAAGAGAGGGGTTAAGAGTTGTTATTGCAGGGAGGCCAAATGTCGGAAAATCGAGCCTCATGAACCAGCTTTTGAAAAAAGAACATGCGATAGTGACGCCTGTCCCCGGAACAACAAGGGATATCCTTGAAGAGACTTTAATTCTTTCAGGAATCCAAACCATTATTACAGATACTGCCGGTCTTCACGACAGCGATGATCCTGTTGAAATGATCGGAATGAAAAAAACCAGAGAAAAGATAGAGGGCTCGGACATAATTCTTTTTATGATTGATGCAGTTACCCCTTTCATAAAGACAGACTATGAGATATACGAAATCATAAAAGAAAAGCTGGTAATCCTTGTCATCAATAAAATTGATCTGGTATCAGATGCATTTGACATAAAAACAAATGATGAACTTAAAGTGCTGCCGGTAGCAAGAATATCTGCACTGTACAATATCGGGATAGATTCTCTTAAAAAAACAATTAAAAATATATTTATAAATAAGACCAATAATATTTCTATCGATATTATTCCAAATATAAGACAAAAAATGGCTCTTGAGAAAAGCATTGATTCCGTTGAGTTGTTTGTAAACGGATTACAATCGGGGTTGCCTTTTGAACTGGTATCTATAGATCTGAAGGATGCAATTGAATCTTTAAAAGAAGTTTTAGGATTAAAAATAAAGGATGATATTCTGGATCAGATATTCAGCCGGTTCTGCATAGGAAAATAATGTTTCACGTGAAACAAAGCAGGAATCCCTTTGATATAAGATCAGTCAGTCGGTACGATATTAATAAACATAATTTTTAAGGAGTTAGTTGTGGATTTAAATTTTGAGGAGTTTTTTAATGAATATGAAGCTGTTGTTGCAATGGCTGAAAATGCTTTTGAGAAGGTCAGGGCAAGCCATTCTGAATGTATTAAATGCAAAATGCATTGTGCAGACTGCTGTCACGCATTATTTGACCTGACACTCATTGAAGCGCTATATATAAACCATAAAGTAAAAGAAAGGTTTGATGGCGATAAAAAGGGACGACTTGAAGAAAAAGCTAACATTACCGACAGGGCTGTCTTTAAGCTGAAGAAAAAAGCCTATAAAGAATTTGAAGGTGGCAAAAGCGAAGATGAAATATTAAAAGATATGGCAACAAAAAGATTAAGATGCCCCCTTTTAAATGAAGAGGAGAAGTGTGATCTCTATGAATTCAGGCCAATAACCTGTCGGTTATATGGAATCCCTTTATCGATAGGGGGGGCAGGGCATACATGCGGAGTGTCGGGTTTTCAAGAAGGAGAAAAGTATCCAACCGTTAACATGGATATAATACAAAAAAAATTATATGAGATATCGGATGAGCTTGTGAAAAGTATCAATTCAAAACATGCAAAAATGTCGGAAATGCTTGTTCCTGTCTCTATGGCTATATTAAATGATTATAACAAAGAATATCTTGGAATACCGGATACGGAAAAATCCACAGACGGAAAGAAATGAAAAGGCGGCAAAATGTCCGAACAAAAAAATGAAGAAGATGTAAGAAAAAAAGCCATATATGATTCAATGTCTCCAAGGCGACAAAAACACATCTCAAAAAAAGGTTATGATAAATGGGACCCGTTTGAACTGCCGAAGGACCCTATTGATATCCGCAATGACAAAACAAAAAGAACATCCCAGATGCTTGTAAGAGAGTTTCTGCAAAGCAGGAGTTCAGAGAAATACAGCAATGAATACGGCCGCGGGGTTCTCGATTTTTGCCTTGGAATCATCAATGATGATGAGCGTTACGTAGGGATGTTTGAATTTGCAGGCTGGTATATAGAACTTCTAAAAAAAGAAGAGCATTAAATAACGAATTAAAAGCAAAAACCTTCCGTACAATCCGCCGTTCTTTTGATCGGCCTGCTACAAGTAAGCCCCACCCTTCAAGGCGAAACCTTGGTCTTATTGTTAACATGTCTAAAAAGACTTTTAAATTGTAAAAAAAGAAGATAGAAATTTAGCTTCATAAACTGCGATTTGACCCGCCAAATCTCATGTTTTAAGGGTTCTATATCGGTGCAAAAGGTTGTAATGCAGACTTCAGGCCGTGAAGTCGGTGGAAATATGCAGGGTCCCTTACCGTTTATAAGGAAAACACAGTCCCCGGCAAAAAAGCGCTTTTCATTTTCAAGGCAGGTTGAAATGCTCTCTTTTAATTGACCTTCAACTGTAAGCAGATAAATAAAATCGCTGAAGCCTATAACAGCATCAAGTTCCAGGTTTCGGCAACAAAGCCCCTCGCATCCGCTGTAACAGCGCAGGAAAGCAGACCTGCCTGCTGCCTGTAACTGCTCTTCGGCTAATCGGATTGACCGGCATTGCTTCTCTATAATTGCCCTGTCATAAGGAGCAATGCGGCTTATAGTTTTTTGGGCTTTTGCAAAATAATATCTGAGAGACATTTATATTCGGGATCCCTTATCTTATTCAATCAACATCTCAACCGGGCTTTTCCCAGCATTCGGGGCTTCGCATTTCGAACAAGAGACACGTATAGTTTCTTGTCTTCCTGTCCATTTTAGCATGAGTTCAGATTTCTTCAACCGAATGGCGGCCAGGGCAGCGGACCTTTCCACTCCCAAATCAAGAGAGCACCCTTTGCACAGACCAGCCCCCGCTTGTTGTTCCAGTAGTTTTTACTACGGTAAATCCATGTGGAACAACGGGATCATTGAATAAATAAAAAGAGGGCATCCGGTTTATGGATAACCCCCTTATATTGTTCTATGCAAAATAAATTTCAGGCTGACAGCTCTTCCTTAACGGATATCGCCATTTTAAAGAGCGCCGTCAGGATTAAAAATCCTGTTGCATAAATTCCTAAAGTTATAACTATCTCCGGTATTGTCGGAACATATTCAATGACATGGTGAAGCGGAGAGGGAACAAATCCCCCTGAAATCATTCCAAGCCCCTTGTCTATCCATGTACCAAAAAAGACGCAAATGCAGGCGATCGAGAGCACTGCCTCGTTTGTCCGGGTAACAGGATTCACAAGGAGAATGATAGATAAAACCATCAAAGCCACCGATGTCCACATCCATGGCACAAGAACGCCATGCCCGTGCAGTCCAACATACAGGTACTTCATATGATCCATGTGTTCGGGTATTTTGCTGTAAAATACCACAAAAACCTCACAAAGGAGGAAAAAGACATTAAGGATAATACCGTATGTAACAATCTTGGCGAGAGTCTGAATCTGCTCTTTTCCAGGATCAAACCTGGTAAGCTTCCTCACAAGAAGGCACAAAAGAATTAAAAAAGAAGGGCCCGCAGCAAAGGCCGAGGCAAGAAACCGCGGAGCAAGTATTGCAGTAAGCCAGAAACCTCTTCCGGGAAGACCGCAGTACAAAAACGCTGTAACAGTATGAATACTGACCGCCCAGGGTATCGAAATATATATAAGTGGTTTAACCCATGCCGGTGGCGCAACGCCATTTCTTTCGGCTTCAAGCACCTGCCAGCCTATCACTATATTTAAGAACAGATATCCGTTTAATACAATCATGTCCCAGAAAAGAATCGAGTTGGGAGTCGGATATAAAATCACATTAAAAGCCCGCATCGGCTGACCAAGATCCACGATTATAAAAAGCAGGCACATTGTAACGGATGCCACAGCCAAAAATTCCCCAAGAATGGTAATTTTCCCAAAGGCTTTATAATTATGGAGATAATAGGGTAAAACGAGCATCACGGCCGACGCAGCAACCCCGACAAGAAAAGTAAACTGGGCAATATAAAATCCCCATGAAACATCCCTGCTCATACCTGTAATGCCCAGGCCGAAACTGAGCTGCCATAAATAGCAGCCGAATCCAACGCCAATAACAGCAAGCAGAGCAGTCATCCATCCATAGTATTTTTTGCTTCCCTTAAGTGCTAATTCCAGCATAACCACCTCATACGATGTAGTAAATGGCCGGCCCTGTACCAAGGGCCACCTTACGGCGAATTGTGTAATTTGATTTCAACAATTTTCTTACTTCAGATTCCGGATTTTCCAGATCCCCAAAAGCTATTGCACCGGTAGATGCTTCAACACATGCAGGCATCTTCCCTTCGGCAAGGAGTTCCGTGCAGAAATTGCATTTTTCCACAACGCCTTTCATTCTGGTAGGGAATTTTTTGTTTGTCTCTTTTATAAAGGGGCGGGGATCTCTGAAGTTAAAACTTCTTGATCCATAGGGACAGGCAGCCATGCAAAACCGGCAACCTATACACCTGTGAAAATCCATTTCAACGATACCGTCTTCCTGTTTAAAAGTTGCCTTCGTCGGACAGGCTCTGACGCAGGGCGCATCAGTACAGTGATTGCAGAGGACTAAAAACGGCAATTTTTTTAAACGGTCATTAAGGTATTCATTCTCTAAGTCGGGGAAGGTGTGTTTAAATTCTTCTTCCCAGATCCATTTTATTTCATGCCGCTTGTTTTCAAAAACAGGCACGTTATGAATCTTATGGCAGGCTTCTATAACAGGTTCCAGATCTTTCGCCGACTCAAGTTTTCTGGTATCAATAACCATAGCCCATCTTTTGGCAGCAAGGGCGCCTTTTTTTGTTAAAACCTGAGCCTCCTTTTTCCCGCCATGTTCAGATACTGCAAAGGCATTCAAAACAGGCTTTGCGCTCAAGCCCAGTGCTGAAATTCCAGCTATTTTCAAGAAGGTTCTTCTGCTGTTTTCCATCACTTATTCTCCTTCGGCTTATCAATATGGCAATCCCAGCAGTAAGGATTCACCGATGCATAATTGTGGCATTTATCACAAAAATCGGCCTTATTTGAATGACAATCCAAGCATGTGTTGGACAGGCTCATATCAAACTCTTTGTCACTGCTGCTTACATATATTCTTTTTCCATCCCGCACAACCGAACCCCGCCAGTCATTAAGAATCTGCATGTGCTCAGACTTCATAAATGCCTTGGGTTCTATACATTCCTTTGCAGCCTTTGCCTTCTCGGTCAGGATACGGTCAGGCGCAGGAGCGGCTTTACCTGAATTATACAGGAAAGGAAATGCCAAAATAACTACAAATAAAATGAGGCCGGTTAAAACTTTTCCTTTATCATATATCTTTTTTTCTTCAGACATTTTTACTCCTCCATTCCTGGAAGCGGCTCACCGCGCAGATTGGTGGTTCTTTCCATTTCTCCCGGCATGACCAGCGCATTGGCAACCATTTCGGTAAGACCGGTTACATCTACACCCGGAACCCAGTACTCCATAAGAACTGGAAGAACAGCCCTGTCTATGGCACAAACACAGGCAAGCATGTTTACCCCGTATTTATCATGAACATACTTAACGGCATTGGCCCTCGGAAGACCGCCGCACATCCTCAGTTCCATATCTTCCCCGGCGTTAAGACCCGATCCGCTTCCGCAACAAAAAGTCTGTTCTCTTATGGTGTTTCTCGGCATTTCATAAAAATTATTACACACATTCTTTATAACATATCTTGGTTCATCAAAAAGACCCATTCCTCTGGCGGGGTTACAGGAATCGTGGTAGGTAACTTTCAGATTATCATTCCGGCTTTTATCAATCTTCAGCTTCCCGTGATAAATAAGATCTGCCATAAACTCTGCGATATGAACCATCTTTGTCGATTTTGCATTCTCAAATTTTGTCCCTGTAATCGGTGAAACCGGTTCCTCAAGAAAATCCGCAGGCCCGTTCATGGTATCCATGTACTGGTGGATAACCCGCCACATGTGCCCACACTCGCCGCCAAGTATCCACTTGACTCCAAGACGTTTTGCTTCGGCATACATCTTTGAGTTAAGGCGCTTCATCATCTCATGTGAAGTAAAAAACCCGAAGTTTCCGCCCTCTGATGCATATGTGCTCCATGTAACATTAAGACCCTGCTCCTTCAAGTAATGGAAGAGCATCAGATAGCCCATGGCGGTGTAGGTGCCCGGATCGGCGAAAACATCGCCGGACGGAGTGACAAACAGGATATCAGCTCCCTTCCTGTTGAAGGAAGGCTCAACCTTAACACCCGTTTTTTCCTCAATATCATCCACAAAGAATTCAAGCATTTCCTTGAATGCATGGGGTTGAATCCCGAGATGGTTTCCAGTTCTGTAGCAATTCGCAACAGGCGTTGCAATCCAGTCGATATTCAGCCCAAGCAGGTTAAATATCTCCCTCGCCATTATTGTTATCTCGGCAGTATCAATGCCGTAAGGACAAAATACCGAGCAGCGCCTGCATTCGGTACACTGAAAGAAATAGTACCACCATTCTTTCAGCACATCCAATGTAAGCTCCCGTGCTCCTGCAACCTTTCCAAGGATTTTACCGGCTGTCGTAAAATCATTTCTGTAAACCGAGCGGAGAAGTTCAGCCCTTGAAACAGGCATGTTTTTGGGATCGCCAGTTCCGATAAAGAAATGACATTTATCGGCACACGCTCCACATCTCACACAGATATCCATAAACACTTTAAAAGAACGAAACCTGTCAAGCCTTTCCCTGAAAGCCTTATGGACTATCTCCTTCCAGTTTTCCGGAAGCTTCCAGTCTTCTTCCAGCGGATTCCAGGGACGCGCATGGGGAAGACCAACATATTCAACACTTTTAGGGTTTGATGCGTAACAATACATTCCCTTTCTGATCTCAACAGGGACATCCATCCAACCTTTCTGGGAAGGATTATAATCTATTTTTTCTATAAGCTCATTCGGTTTTGGATCTGACATTAGTTACTCCTTTTCAACTGGCAGTCCAGCCTCTATCATTTTTCCCCTGAATTCTTCTTCATACTCTTCATATGTATGTGTATGGACAGGATAATTCCATGGATTGATGTGTCTGACTGCCCGGGTGTTACCTGGCAGATTCCTCGTAGGACTCATAAAAATACCGCCCAGATGCATCAGCTTGCTGAAAGGGAAATAGGCCAGCAAAACGCTGACAAAAAAGATGTGAACATAAAAAATTACTCCAATTCCCGGAGGAATTATTGGATGAAAAGAAACAAGACCCATTGCAAGTTCTTTTGCTCCGGTAACATCGACTTTTGCAAAATGGCGCATCAGTATTCCTGAAAAAGCGATTCCAAAAATCAGAAAAAGAGGAAAAAAGTCCTGAGAAAGTGAAATATAATTAACCTGGGGTATAATAACTCTTCTTAAAAACAGGTAGAATACAGCTGCCAGAAGCACTATTCCTGAAATAAAAATTCCCGGCACACCGATCTGGAAAAATCCATCCACTTTCTCAAGTAACTGGACCCAGAAAGGAACCGGTTCAGCAAAAAACCTCAAATGTCTTACAATAACCGTCAGGAAGGACCAGTGAAAAGCAAGAGCGCCGAGCCAGAGCCATTTTTCCAAATTAAATGAAATCTTCGGGCCATCGCTCAAGGTGGCTTTTGTATTCCTGAATAGAGATCTGAAAAAGACTATCTCAAGGAACATTCTTGCAATAACACCCATAGTTGTATGTGGATTATCCAATTCTTCAGATTTTATCCATGGAAGTGATTTTTGCTGTCCACAGGTTGATGGAATTCGGAAGGGAACAGGAGAACGTGCCCACCCTATTACACGATTAATAAACCCTATAACGAAAACCAAAAGGGCCACATAGGGTATTACAATCCCGAATAGAATCTGAAGCCCTGCTGCCTCAACCCCTACATAGGCAAGCAGAAATAAAACAATTACCGCAATGAGTGAGAACATGTACTTTACATTCATTTAACATTACCTCGCTCTATGGCTTTAGACGATTTTTAAGAGTCATATGAAACCTTTTTGACTCGTTATTCCAAGCCTTAATTATCAAACATTATTACATTATTAAGATTCCTGTCCACCGCCCGGAATCTCTTTAATTAAACCCGCTCTTTCAAATACTTTATAGGTTCTGTTTTTTTCTTCATTTGCTTTTAACTGGAAAATTTTTTCCCTGCATTTCATATAGATATCGAAAGCTATCAATCCTATCAAATCAATTTTTTGTTCAAAGTGAGACAATTCGGTTATAATCTGACGATCATCAGGTTTTTTATTGATAACGGAGTCTCTGATTATTTTTTTTAAAGAAAAAACAAAGGACGTTGCCTGGGAAGGGGTGAAGCCCTGAACAGCTCTTATCCTTATAATAGGATCGAGAAATGAATTTATTGTATCATGATTCATTTCACCAAGCAGTTCATCCATAAGCCCCGCGAGGCCTTTTAGTGTAGTGGCTCCGACAGGATTTGCAAAAGGATCTTTCTGGCTTTTGATAAATCTGGCGGTGTCGGCCGGATAGCTATCAACAACCACACCAAACCACTTATCAATAACAGCTGTTTTGTTTTTAGCCAACAGCTCTTCAAAATTCATATTTAAGAACCGCTCCCAAATCCTTAAATTATTTGAGGCATAATGCGACTTAAGCTATAAAATATAAATATTTAGCCATTAGAAATGAATCTTTATATTCGAAGGGAATTCTATAGTCAACTTACAAAATCATGTCAAGAATAAAAGAAAAATTATTCTCCGAATTCAACTGTTCTTGAAGGAACTGTTGTAAAGTTGTCCGATTAAAGATATAAAAATTTTTTTTACAATAAACGCCCGATTATGATGAACTCATGCAAAGTCTTTTTTTGACTTTTTACGAAAGAATCAACTGCAATTTTTTTTGGAGGAATTGTGTCTTCTTGTAAAAACAGTTTTAACACGCAGGCATCTCTTTGCACCGGTAATCAAACTTTCACATATTTCAGTCTCAACAAACTTGCCGGTGCAGGTTTCAGCAATATATTCAGGCTTCCTTTCAG
>JAHJQU010000308.1 GCA_018819005.1 Pseudomonadota bacterium
AATAATATTGGTTGCGTTCTTCAGTGATTAAGTATAAATAAGCTTACACTTCGGGGCATTGTGCCGGGGCAATCTTTTAAATATCGGGGAGGTCGAGAAGATGCTGAAAGCCCTGATAAAATCATTAGAAAACAAACATTTAAACCCTTTCCGCCTCAGGCGGAGAATCCTGGACCCCTTTCTCCCAACTAATTGGGAGAAGAACTAAAAAAGCTATTTAAATCGGAGGGTATATAAAATGGCAGAGGTAATGAAACGTTTCGAATCCATCATAAGCAGCGCCCTCAAGGAAGCGATGTCTGATGTTTATATTACAGGCGGACATCCTATGGTGTCACGAAAGAACGGCATCATTAATTTTCACACCGCATCGAATTGGAAACATACGGATGTCGATGACCTTGTGAGAGCGCTTCTCAATCGAAGACATCTGGCAGACCTTCGGGAGAGAAAGTCTGTCGATTATGCCATATCCTTGAGCGGCGCCCGACTCAGAATCAATGTTTTTACAACAGAGCGTGGAATGAGCCTTGCGATTCGTGTTCTTCCGGGCCAGATACCGACGATCGAGGCGCTCAATCTGCACCCCTCTCTCCATGAAATATATAAGATGTCATCCGGCCTTGTTCTGTTCTGCGGAGCCACAGGATCAGGCAAAACAACAAGCATTGCCTCCGTCATCAACGATATCAACAACAATCGCAAGGCGCATATTGTCACGCTCGAAAATCCAATCGAGTACAGGTTTTTTTCCCGTCAATCCTTCATACAGCAACGTGAACTCGGCTCGCAGCTGCCTTCCTTTGAGCAGGGGATCCTCGATGTGCTGAGGGAAAACCCCGACGTTATCGTCGTGGGTGAGCTCAGGGAACCGAAGACGATGCAGCTCACCCTCAATGCCGCGGAGTCGGGGCATCTGGTTATCGCGACGATGCATGCGTCAAGCCCGGAAGAGGCCATATACCGCCTCTGCTCTGCCGCCCCTTTGGAGGCCCAAAACGAGATCCGCTTTCAGCTTGCAGAAACCCTGAACTGGATCATCGTTCAACAACTGGTCTATATAGAGAGAGCCAGAATACGCGTTCCCCTTCTGACCATTCTCAAGGCAACCCTTGCCGTCAAGAATATCATACGCGAGAATAAGCTGAATCAGATAAACAGCGTCATGCAGATCGGAAAAACCGAAGGCATGTTCACGTCCGAACGCTACATGAAAGACTATCTGGATACACTCATCAGTTTCATCCCCTATTCGGAGACCTTCCACCCTTCAACTATGGAAGAGACAGAGGATATTAATTATCAGTCGCCGCTCACCGACGACCTGACGAGAGAGATCTCCCCGGTGAAACCGTTATACAGGCAGGAGTCACAGCCCGTCATTGTTAAGTCCGGATACGGCGATGAGGAAATGGATCGTGTTTTGAGTATTGACGACGATTCTTCTCTGATGGATCTGCGGATAAAGCCTAAAAAGCAGGACATTTAGTCCGGGTTAATCAGCCAATTCTTCTTTTTACAGTGAGTCAATCACTGTAACTCTTAACAACGACATTTTAAGGTGTTTGAACTTATGAATCCTATTGCGGAACAGTTGAACAAGGCGATTGAAACAGGAAATCCAAATCTGTTTGATATGTTATCGGTCACCGGGAAAAATCTTTTTTTCCCGAAAGGCATTCTGAGCCAGAGCGCCGAGGCAAAACAGAAGGCGCATAAGCTTAATGCGACAATCGGAATCGCGAAAGAAAACGGCAGGACAATGCATTTCTCTTCCGTGATGTCCATGCTGGACGGCCTTCAGGCGGAAGAGGCTTTAACCTACGCCCCTTCTTTTGGAATTCCGGAATTGAGAAAAGCCTGGCAGAATTCCCTTTATGAAAAAAATCCTTCCCTTGCCGGCAAAAAAATCAGTCTGCCTGTTGTTACCTGCGGCATCACTCACGCGGTCAGCATGGTTGCCGACCTGTGGGCTGATCCGGGTGATGTTGTAATTCTGCCCGACATGATGTGGGGAAACTACAACATGATCTTAAATGTCAGAAGAGGGGCAAGGATCAGCCAATATCCGTTTTTTAATGAAAAAGGCGGTTACAATCTTGCGGCTTTTGAACAATTGATAAATACTGAGAGTAAGAAGAGTAAAAAAATAGCGGTTCTTCTAAATTTTCCCCATAATCCTACCGGCTATACTGTAACAAGAAAGGAAGGCGAGGGGATTGCCGATATTCTTTCTGATGCCGCCTCAAAAGGAACAAATGTCATCACTATCTGTGACGATTCATATTTCGGGCTCTTTTATGATGAAGAGACTCTGAAAGAATCGGTC
>JAHJQU010000309.1 GCA_018819005.1 Pseudomonadota bacterium
ATGGAAAGCCTGTGATAACCATTCGGGGTTTTTGGCCATTTCCTTAAGTTTCCGAGGATCGGCCGAGAGTTCCGGATGAGTACTCATAAAGAATTTGGTAATCTGATCATCGCTGATATCAAGACCCGATATGGTCTTATGATTTTTATGTACCGCCATATATACTTTTTGATCCGGATGTATATGAGTTACATTATTTTCAGCCAGAATCTGTGGCAGGCCGCCTCCGCTTTCGATCACGTCCGGCTTTCTGGAAAGTATTTCGGTAAAGATGCTGAGTTCCGCCTTTTCAAGGCCTTTATCGAAAGAGATGCTTTTGAGGCCGAAACCAAGAAGAATGTTCAGCAGTGCCGCAACCTGAATTTTCTCCTGGTCTTTCTGATTTAAGGGATTGCCGCAGATAAGAATGCTTTTTTCCGATTCGGCAAAGATTATCGGGTTTTCCAGGGCAAGCATTTCCTGAAAGGCCTGATGAAGTCTTTCAATGGTGTTGATGATAGTGGCGCTGGCCGGAGGATAGAGCCGCACGTTTTTTATGGCTGTATTCAAAATGACCAGCGCATCCAGAGCTTTTTGTCTTATATCTGTATCTGCCATTATTTCTCTCTACCAGAGTTGACCGCTTCGTAAAAAGTCATTCTGCTGTGTTGCACTTCATCCCCGCCCTGTTGAATTCTCGCTGCGTGAGACAGCAGAGCTGATTCAACAGGGTGAATCATTGTAGCGTACCAGTAAGTACGCTTCATTCCTCAAGATTCGTGCGCTTTTTTTTCTTTTTGTTATCATGCCATAGTCACTATAAGGTAAATAAAACGCAGCGAGGCCTTTGCAAAACACCCCCTTTTGCCCGATTACTGTGTCAAGCTCAAATTTTAATCCTCGAAATACTTAATGTATTCCTGTGGTTAAAATTCTCGCCTTCCTTGTACTTGGACAAAACTGGATATTCTTCAAAGGTCTCGCAGCTTCAGGCTCCATTATTGAAATTCATTACCATCATGCCGGAAGTTATGCAATTGGGAACTGCCAAAAAGGAACAGAAGACCAAAATTCTTTTCAGCGCGAATTATGAGAAAGTAACAAAACTATGCCACAGACAAATGTTGCGACTGCAATAATCCCGAATCCGAGCGGGTAGCTGCCACTTTTTTCAACAATCAAAGAAAAAGCAGGAAGCCCGAGCAAGATGCCGGCAAATGTAAAAAAAAGTGACCCACCGGTCGCCATCCCGGCAAACTCAGGCTTTGCAACGCGTGCGACCTCAGCGAGATAGACACCATTCCAACCGATTGCAACGGCTCCGAAAAGTGTGCAGACGATCAACACTGCAAAAAAGGGCCATTGTGGTGAGAAAGCTGCCGATGATAGGGCGCCTCCAGCCATGGCAATGCCTAAAATACCAAGCATAAGACGGGGCTTTACGCACCGATCGGCCAACGCACCCCATACAATTCTCCCGACAATTCCACCTGCCTGGGCCGTAGCCAGGATAATCCCAGCCTGGATCAGCGTCATCTTCACGTCTTCGATTAAATAAATAACGATAAAAGAGACCAGACTCAATTGCATCGTGGAAAAGAAAAATGAAGCAATGACAATATGGCGCAATTCATGGTGAAGAAATACCATTTTTATCGACTCAATTACATTTTTCCAGGAAAGCCGGGATAGATTGGAACGCTCTGTGTCGAACTGTTTTCGATAAGGGTGCAGGAAAATGCCAAGAATTAAACTCAATGCCCCCACCAATATCGCTGACATTTTCCAACCACAGAAAATAACCAGATGAGGGACAATCGCACCTGCCATGGCCCCGCCGAGCGGAACACCGGTCTGCTTAATAGAAAAGACGACGGACATCATTGAAATAGGCGTTTTTCGGACCAGCAAATGAGAACTGGCCGGTGTCACAGGTCCGTAACCGATTCCCATGATCAACGCCCCGATGATCATCATGGGGACAACCGGGATTGAAATTGCTCCCAATCCCAGAGCACACAGGACCAGGCAAATTTGACTTACTCCAATTGCCCCGAACCGGTCGATAAAATATCCGCTGAAAGGTGCGACAACTGTCGCACCCAAATAAATCAAGGACATGAAGATGCCGACATAGCTGGGGGGAACATTTAATTCGCCGGCCGCCACCGGCATAAATACAGGAATGGCTACCACGCTCATTGAAACCAAAGCCTGGACCAGCAGAGTGAGTACTACCGGAAGGATAACTCCTGATGTTGGATTGATAAGGCTTTGTTTTTTCACGGCGGGAGTATATGGAGAAGAATTTTGTGTGTCAAGGGGATTATGGCTTCAAAATGCGGGGGTATTATGAATATTTTGGGCCACTGGTCATGCGTTTTCTTTTTAATGCCCTTTCATGAACATATAAAAGCGGACAATTCTATTTGTTGACCGATATCGCCCTGTCATTCAAGGTCTTTTTTCATTCTCTCATATTCTTCCCTTGCTATTTCGCCATTTGCGTGACGCCTCTTTAAGATATCCAGGGGCCTTTCATTCTGTGTCGGCGTCTTACCCTTAGTATTCTGGGCCTTGACAATGAAATAGATCATCAATCCAATAACGACCAGGAATATTATCCACATGAACATACCTCCATATCCAAATCCGTAATGCATCATAGGCCCCCATCCACCGGGACCTTGCTGGCCATAGTAACCTTCACCGGCGCAGGACATAAGCAAACCGGTTATCATCATAAGAGATAATTTAAGATATTTTTTCATCTTCGAGATCTCCGCCTTAATTTTTTTTACCTTTTCCGCCGCCTTTACCATGGCTCCCGGAATCTGCTTCTTTGTTTTTTAATTTCCCGGAAGATTTACGATCAACTTCGCGTTTAATTTTTTCTTTAAGCTTATGAAAAGCACTGGAACCCGGCTTTATCCCCATTTCTTTAGCGATTACCCCCCATCCCTGTCCTTTCGACCTTTTATATTCTTCATGCACCGCGCTTACCGGTTTTCCGCTTAAAATAGAAATATGCGCCATCATGAACACATCCCACGGTGGAATTCCCGCTGCCAGCAGCTCATTAATCTTTGGTTGAGGAAGTCCGTCAATATTCTTAAGATTTTCATGAAAATCTTCAATATCAGCAGCAGCCTTTTTATGTATGCTCAAAGCGAATTTATTAAGAGACTCGATATCCTCCCTGGCTTTATCAAGCACATCCCCAGGGCCTGCCGCCAAAGCTGAAAAGCTGAAAACAAATAAAAACGACAAAAACAAAACCAGTCTCTTCATACCATCCTCCTTTACGTAATTATTCAGTGGTGTATTTGAAGTTGAATTCATCTCTGCTTATATCAGATCATACCCGCCGCCTACCTCCTGTTCTTCTAATAATGCCTGATAATGCCCTTGCATGAACAAAAAAAGCGGACAGTTCTATTTGTTGATAGCAGCTACTTACTTATTTATGGATGCCCCCTATGCGTTCCTCACCCAATGGCAATCCTTCTTTTACCGGGACTATCCCATATTTATTCTTTATATTGTGTTGTATTTTTTTCTATTACACTTTTGGCATAGTATCTGTAAATTCTTTGCAGAATCGGCTCCACCCTCTGAAACTGGTATAATATGATCAAATTCAAGCAAGGCCGTTTTACCACAATACTGACAACGTCCTTTGTCTCTTTCCCATACTTCCTGTAGCACCTTCCGAGATATGTGTCCTCGTCTGCCACTTCTCTTTTTTATACCCAATTCAGCATCTTTCAATATTTTATCTAAATCTCTTCGCCACCATTTACGAATAGGGTCTTGATCCTCGGGTTTTGCTGTTTGTTTTATCGTTTTTTTGCTTATTCCCTCCATTAATTTCTTCAGGTCTCTTTTCCACCAACGATGGTAGTCATCAGACATGAAAACAATCCTTTTTATTATACTAATTCTGCCTACAGCTTATAGGTGGCGTTGCCCCTATTTCCCCGGACCATATCTCAAGGAATAACCGGTTAGCTGCTGAAGTTACCCTCATCTTTACCGATTAATGGTTCATTTTCTTCGTAAAATGCATACAATGATGCAGCAATTAACGAGCTAAGAATCTCGAATGTTGATTTCAATCCCATAACCTTAACCAAATAATCGAAGCCATGTTTCGAGACATAGTCGCCTGCGATTTCAGTAATGCTATGATTATATTTTTTCTTAACAAGGTCCCAGAACATATTTAACAGAGATTCATTTAATTTAAATAGCTCATGAACTCTGCTGTGCATCTTGTGAGATTCGAAGTGAATATAAATGTGAGAATGTGCAAAGTCATTGCGAAGCTTACGAATGAGGTGGAGGCTGGAACGCCGTTTAAGGGTAATAAGTTTCATGCGGTATGCTAAGTCAATTTTTGCTGAAAAGTTTTCCAACGGTGCATAAGCGCCATTGAACAATTCATCATTTTTCTCTGAGGACGGTATGAGTTTTGCTTTGAGAAGCTGTTCGAGTCCCTCATCCATAATCGCCGCAGCAATGATCACAGACCCTCTTTCACTTTCGTGACTGAGCATCTCAAGAAATTCCACATAAAGATTAACAAACCTGTCCCAGGATGGATCGACAGTGCTTGCTTGGTTAGGCATTATGTTATCCCTTTATGGCGTGAACTACGTGCGTCTGTATGTTCACAGCTAATGACCTTCATTAACAGCAGCGCTAACCAAATCTTGCCCATCAAGGTCGACGGGCTTCTCGTCATTTTGTGAATGCAATTGTTAACTGATCTTTTGCTTAACTTTCCACAAGAAGTAATACTGATGTTCTTTAATGATTTCTTCTTGATCACCGATTGCCATAGTGTCCTTAATAATATCTTCGCCTCCAGATACTCTCTCGTTATGATAACCCTGCCCTTCATCTGTTCTTAGGCTCCACGAATACCCGGTTCGGGACTACCGGACTGTTAGTTCTGTGCCTTCTATCCAGCTTGCTAATTTTCGTCTGATACGGGAAAGGCACAGAATATAGCTGTCAACCACTGCAAGCCTGCTTATTCTGATAACGCTTGCCGATTTAAGGCCGGATTCTTCGAAATCTGAATCTCTTGAAGTCAGAACTTCATCAAAATCAGGTATTGCCTGATGGAGTTGTGAAGATATCATACAGATTAGCCAGTCATTATACGGACCGGGTAGTTGATTAAGAACAAGGGCAGGACGAAGCTTTGCTTCTGTTTGATCTGTTTGAGGAAATCTAAAAAGGATAACCTGACCTTCGGTTATCATGAAAATGATTCCTTAATGTCATTGAGCGAATACGGGATTTGCTCCTCCTCTATCCCCCGCATCGCAGAAGACAGGGAAAGGTCCGTCCAATCTTTTATCTCCTGCTTTTCCGCC
>JAHJQU010000310.1 GCA_018819005.1 Pseudomonadota bacterium
CCGTATTAATATCCGATCTGTCAAGGAAAAGCACTTTTCCGCTGAAAGTTTTCATATTTTTTTATCTGCCGTTGTATAATTTTGAATTGGTTATGTAACCTGCAATGGCGGTTGCCGCAGCCGTGGCAGGGCTCATAAGATACACCATTCCGCCTTTTCCCATACGCCCGATGAAGTTCCTGTTTGTAGTCGATGCGCAGGCTTCACCTTCTGCAAGGACTCCGTTGCTCATTCCGAGGCAGGCTCCGCAGGTCGGATTCGTGACGCAAAATCCGGCTTCAAGAAAAACGGCGATGAGCCCTTCATTGAGGGCCTGCCGGTAAATTTTTGGCGTAGCAGGAGAAACAACACCCCGCAGAGAATCGCTTATTTTATTCCCCTTTAATATTGCCGCCGCTACTCTCAGATCATCTATTCTTCCGTTTGTGCATGAGCCTATATAAACCTGGTCGATTTTCGTGCCTTCCATCTCCTTGACAGGTTTGACATTATCTGGCCTGTATCCGAATGTTGCAACCGGCTCAAGGTTTGAAACATCAAGTTCAATTATATCTTTATATGAGGCATCGGAATCGGAACAGAATTTCTGAAACGCCTCAAGCGCCTTCTCTTTTGTTTTGTACTCATCCCTTATAAAGTCCCACAGGTATTCTACGGTGGTCATGTCCGGAGCGCATATTCCGCAGGTCGCTCCTGCTTCTATCGCCATGTTGCAGATTGTCATTCTCGAATCCATGCTCAAGAAATCCACAACCGGACCTGCAAATTCAATGACTTTATTTGTCGCCCCGTTTACGCCGATGAGGCCGATTACAGAAAGAATAATGTCTTTGGCAAAAACACCTTCCGGTATTTTGCCGGTAACATTTATCTTTATGGTTTCAGGGTAACGAAGCGCGCATACGCCCTTTAATATGCCGACCTCAAGGTCGGTTGTCCCGACTCCTGCGGCAAAGGCTCCGAAAGCTCCGTATGTGCAGGTGTGCGAATCGCCCATTATTATCGTAAACCCGGGCCTTGCAAAGCCTTTTTCAGGGAAAATCGCATGGCACACTCCGTTTCTCCCTATATCGAAAAAATCCTTTATATTGTGGCGCCTCGTCCATTCCCTTAATATTTTGCCCTGTGCGGCAGTTTTGGAATCCTTGGCGGGAGAGACATGATCGATCACCGCCTTCACCTTAGATACGTCAAAAACCCGGTCTTTGCCCCGTGCGACAAGATCATTTATAGCTATTGGAGTGGTAATCTCATGACAGAAAACGGCATCAAGTCTGATTACATAAATATCATCACATGGATTATCTACGATATGAGATTCAAAAATTTTTTCAGCAATTGTTTTACCCATCAATTCTCCTGCTAATATCTGTATCGATCAATCTGAATCTGTTTTTAATACCGAAAGAAACGCTGATTGCGGAATCATGACTTTTCCCACCATCTTCATCCTCTTTTTCCCTTTTTTCTGCTTTTCGAGGAGTTTTCGCTTTCTGGTGATGTCGCCTCCATAGCATTTTGCGGTAACATCTTTTCTGAAAGCGGAAACCGTGGATCTGGCAATTATCTTTGCCCCGATTGCTCCCTGGATAGCTATTTTAAACATCTGCCTTGGAATCTCTTCACGAAGCTTTTCACAAGCCATTCTTGCCCGTTCAACAGCCCTTTCGCTGTGAACGAGCTGGGACAGAGCATCTACACGTTCACCATTAATCAGAATATCCATTTTAACAAGGTCGGTATCTCTGAAATCGATTATTTCATAGTCGAAAGACCCGTACCCCTGAGTAATTGACTTGAGCTTGTCATGAAAGTCGAAAATCACTTCGGCGAGAGGAAGTTCGAATATCATCTCAAGGCGGTTGCTTGTCAGGTACTGGTAATTCTTATTGATTCCGCGCCTGTCAAGGCAGAGCTTCATAACGGCACCCATGTACCTGTCCGGTACGATAACAGCGGCGCGAATATAGGGCTCTTTTGTGCTTCCGATTCTGGTTGGATCCGGATAAAGGGACGGATTGTCAATTATCATTTCAGTGCCGTCGTTCATTATAAGGACATACTGAACAGAGGGCGCTGTCAGGATCAGGGAAAGATCGAATTCGCGTTCAAGACGCTCCTGCACAACCTCAAGATGAAGAAGCCCGAGAAAGCCGCACCTGAAACCAAATCCCAGGGCAACAGACATGTCTTTTTCGTAAATCAGGGAGGCATCATTTAATTTGAGTTTCTCTATGGCTATTGCCAGTTCCTGGTATTCATCGGCCGCGACTGGATATATGGACGAGAAGACAACAGGCTTTGCTTCTTTAAAACCGGAGAGCGGTTTATCTGCCGGACGGTTTTTTAAGGTTATGGTATCGCCACATCTGGTGTCGGTAACGGACTTTATGCCGGCAATAACATATCCGACCTGGCCGGCCGAAATCTCTTTTTTCGGAATGCGTTTAAGCTGAAATATTCCAATCTCTTCGGACTTGTGTGAAATCATGTTGGACATGAAAGTTATGACATCTCCCGTCCGGATCCTTCCTTCAAGGACCCTGAAGTAAACAACGGTGCCGCGGAAGGCATCATAATGGGAATCAAAAATCAAGGCTTTAAAGGGAGCGTCAGGATCACCGGTAGGGGCGGGTAGAATTTTTACTATGCTTTCAAGCACAGTATCTATTCCTATCCCCTCCTTGGCGGATACCAGTAAGGCGGTTGAGGGGTCAAGTCCCAGGTCCTCTTCGATCTGAAGCTTTACCCTTTCGATATCAGCCGAAGGCAGGTCTATCTTGTTGATTACCGGTATAATTACGAGATTATGCTCCATAGCGAGGTAAAGGTTTGCGAGGGTTTGAGCTTCAACCCCCTGGCTTGCGTCAATAATCAGAAGCGCTCCTTCGCACGATTTAAGCGCCCTCGAAACTTCATATGAAAAATCGACATGTCCCGGTGTATCGATGAGGTTTAAAAAGTATTGATTGCCATCTTTTGCTTTATAGGGAAGACAGACGGTCTGGCTTTTTATCGTGATTCCTCTTTCCCGTTCGATATCCATGCTATCTAAAATCTGGTCCTGAAAATCCCTGTCGGAAACGATTCCGGTTGCCTGGATCAGGCGGTCTGAAAGAGTCGATTTGCCGTGATCAATATGTGCTATTATACTGAAATTTCTGATATTATTCATTATTCAAAACTTTATGGACATATAGTAATGATTAAACTTTAAATTTTCCGAAAAAATA
>JAHJQU010000311.1 GCA_018819005.1 Pseudomonadota bacterium
AAGAGCGGCCTCTCCGCCGGGAACACCCGTTGCATCAATTTTTCTTTTCAGCAAGCGGTTGACGATTGTTTCTAAAAAATCGGCTTCATCATCTACTACCAAAACCCGGAAAGTTCCCATCATATCCCCCTTATTTCTTCTCCGGAACAACAATCGGCAAGCTCACGGTGAATGTTGTTCCATTCCCTTCTTTGCTGTCGAGAGCGATAGTTCCTCCCATGTTACGGACAATGGTATGGGTGACCGACAGACCGAGCCCCGTTCCCTTGCCTGACCGTTTTGTGGTGAAAAAGGGTTCAAAAACCCGGGACTGATATTCTTTGGGAATCCCTGGACCATTATCCCATACACTGACTACAATCTCTGAGTCGATTATGCGGCTGGTCAGAAAAATTTTCCCATCCTTGCCTATTGCATCAACAGCATTGGTCAGAAGGTTCAGAAACACCTGCTGTAGTTTGGCATGGTCGCTGGCTATGATTGGGAGATCAGGCATCAGATCTTTTTCTATTACAATGTTATTTGTCCTGGCATAACTATCCAGAAAAGTTATTGTTTCATTCAAGACTCTGTTTATGTCCACATCTTCCAGATGCGGCTCCATCCTTCGGGCAAATCCGAGCATGCCGTGAATTACTTTTCTTGCCCTCTCGACGTGTTCCTCTATCTTTCCGAGCGATTTTTTATACTCCTCATAATGCTGACTTTTCTGAAAATCCTCCTCTGTCAGTAGATCCTCCATCCATCCTGTTTTTTCGGCAATCACGGCAAGGGGATTGTTGATTTCATGGGCAACACCGGCGGCCATCTTGCCCAGAGCGGCCAGTTTGTCCGAATGGACGAGTTGCGCGTTTAATTCGTTCATCTTCCTGTCCGCCGTTTCAAGGCGTCTTATTGTCAGATGTGTGGTAAGTATAGTCGTAAGTATGATCATCAAACAACCGGAGACAACTATAATAATCTCAATCCTTTTTGTTTTGAACAGCTTGGTCATCTCTTCCGACGCATCCTGACTTATTACCAGAAGCCAACTGTTTTTTTTCAGCCAGCTCCCCGCATATAGTATCTTTTTGCCGTCCGTGTTCTCTTTTTCAAGTACTGTTGTTCCCTCTCCGAAGTGAGTGGGATCCAGAAGTGCTTTGGAGAGAATTTCACCTTTAAAACGCAGGCGTGTCTGATAAAAGCCCTCCTTGTTGATGATAAAAGCGTCGCCTGATTTTCCAACCTGTGCCGCACGGACGAGATTTTCAAAAACAGCAGAGTCTATTGTTGCCCTCAGTATCCATCTTCTGTTATTTTCCTGCCGCTGGAGAGCGATAACGAAATGAGGTATCTGCCTGTAACCCATGAAAATATCGCTGACATAAACGCCCTTGCTTTCAACCTCACGGAACCATGGTTGTAAATAGTAGTTCAGGCTAATAAGGTTGTAAGGGCCTACGTAAGCGACGTGCCGGCCAGCGCTGTCAATCAGGCCAAGATCAATGAAACCGCCTACCCGGCGATTCATTATCTGAAATGTTCTCTCCAGGTTGTTCTTCTCCGCCAGGTAATCAAAAGTATAGGTATCGGCCATGGCCAAAAGAATGGCGGTCCGTTCCTTCAGGAAAAGTTCTATAGCATTACTTTGGACTCTGGCGCGGTATTCGATCTGTTCTTCAATTTTATTCTTGAAAACCTGCGCAAACTGGTAGTAAATTACAACACTGAGAGATATCAGGGGTATAAATGAAACCAGCAGGGTGATAAAGATGAGTTTTTTCTGAAGGTTTGCATATAGTCGTCTTTTCATATCAGCCCCTTTCCGACCCCTTCAGCTTTTCCAGACGCCTTATCTTCTGCTCCTGAATTGTTTTCCGTTTGAAAGCGTCTTCAAGTTTATATAACAATTCGTCAACATCGGTCGGTTTCATAAGGTAATCAAAAGCTCCAGATTCCATTCCTTCTACGGCTATCTCCAGATTGGCGTGTCCCGTAAGCATTATCACTTCCACCAGTGGTCCTATCTTTTTGATTTCCCTCAATGTATGTATGCCGTCCATGCCCTGCAACCTTACATCCAGGAGCACGACATCGGGCGGAGTCTCTTTGATAATCTTTATTGCCTCTTCACCGCTGCTGGCGCCTGCTACTTTTATCCCTCGCTTCAGCAGTCTTTTCAGCAATATTTCTAAAAATTCTCTTTCATCGCCCACAAGCAGGACTCTCAATTCATCCACCTGTATAATCTCCTTATCTTTCAAGAATCTGTCTGATTTTTCCGACAAGTTCTTCAAAATCCCACGGCTTTGTCAGATATTCCAAGGCGCCGCATTTAACGCCCTCGCTTGCTGATATTTCAGACCCGTGTCCGGTCCGGCTGCATATTATGTTTATTACCAGACATTTTAAGCGCCTAAATACGTCTCATTGTAATTTCCTTAAGCTGGGCCTCAATAATCTTTTCCTTATGCCGCTTCCTTTTTTTGGCAGCTTCGCTTACTTTTGATATAAGCTCTTCCATGTCGCAGGGCTTTATCAGATAATCAAAAGCTCCAAGTTTCATTCCTTCAATGGCAGATTCGATTGTTGCGTGACCGCTAGGCATGATAACTTCGACAAGCGGGAATTTTTGCCTGATTATCTTCAACGTTTCCAGCCCGTCCATTTCGGGCATTTTCACATCCAGGACAACAACTTCTATATAGTCATTTTCTTCAAGCAGCCTTATTGCTTCATGGCCGCCTGACGCTGATGAAGTAATGAATTCTCTTTTAGTCAGACGCCTTGTCATGGTTTCTCGAAAGGGTGTTTCGTCATCTACAAGCAGTATATTTGCAATAGCCATGTTGAATCCTCCTTAATCGTTTCTCCGGCAGGGGAGCCGGATATGGAATGTCGTTCCTGCGTCAACGACGCTGCGAACATCAATTTCTCCCCCTATTTTCTTTATGATCCCGTAACATATGGAGAGTCCTAACCCGGTTCCTTTTCCCACAGGTTTTGTGGTAAAAAAGGGATCAAATATTCTGGCAAGGTTAGCCCTCGGTATTCCCGGACCATCGTCTGCAATGCTGATTACCATTTCATCGCCTTCGAGCAAGCTTGTTAAAGTTATATTTCCGCCTCTTTTTTCCAGTGAATCGAGGGCATTGTTCATAAGGTTCAGAAGAACCTGCAGTATTTCGGTATGAGACAGACTTATTACCGGCAGATTCTCCTGGAGTTTTGACTTTATAACAACATTGCTGAATTTTGCTCTCTGGGCACAGAAACTGATCACATCATTGATAACCTCGTTTATTCTGACATCTTCTATGCATGTGTCTGTTTTCCGAGCAAAGCTTAAGAGTTTCTGGATTATCTCCCTGCACCGGGTCCCCTGGGTTTTTATCTGAGCAAGAGCCCTTTCGAACTCGTCTTTATTCTCTTTGCTGGAAAACTGCCCGTCTTCCATAATATCATGCACCCAGCCTGCTTCTTCTACCATGATGGCAACAGGGTTATTTATTTCATGGGCGATTCCCGCCGCAAGTTCACCCAGTGACGCCAGCTTCCCTATTTCAATAACCTGCTGGTTCATCAGTTCCTTTTCCAAGTCCGCCTGTACAATTCTGGCTACCATCCGTTTTGAGAGCAATAAAGCAGTTATAAGGATAATAATGCCGCCTGTAAGAATGATAAAAAGTGCTATCTGTTTGGCATGGGTAAGATCCGAAAAAGCATCGGATTTATCCTGCTGGTATATAAGGAGCCAATCTCCGTTTTTTATTAAGGATGCCACATACAGATTCTCTTTTCCGGAGTCATCGGCCATTTCGGAGAAAAAAACCCCGTCTTTTGTCTTTATGCCACTTTTTATCGATTCGTAGAAAGAATATGATTTTCCATGGACGACTTCAAAACCGGGCTTTGATTGAAATTCTCCTTTACTATTCAGTATGAAGGCAAAACCCGTTTTACCTATCCGGAGATTTTCGACACGCGAGTTAAAAGCGACAAAACTTATTGTGGCCCTCAATATCCAGGGCTTTCCGTTGCTCATCTGCCTTACCGTTATGATGAAGTGCGGTGTTCCCCGCAGACCCAGAAAAACATCGCTTATGAAGTAATCACTTTTGATTGCCTTCCTGAACCATTCGGCGTCTGAATACCTGGCCTTTTCGAGCTTGAACGGACCCGCATATGTCACCTGGATTCCCTTATCATTGACGACCCCGAGGTCTTCAAAAACCGAACCGTATTCCGTCTGAAGCGCCGCCAGATTATTTCTCAGAAACTCCGCATTGTTCAGCTCTTCAACGGTAAAGGCCCCGGCCATAAATCTTATATTATTCAGTTTTTCCAGTAAAAAACCATCTATGTTCTGACTGTGTTTTAAGACGAGTTCGCCGAGGTGCGCGTTTAACTTTTCATTGTATGATACGCTGAACCGGTTTAAGATAATGCCGCTCACCGTGATCAAAGGAGCAAGGGAAACGACTATGACGATAAAGAGCATCTTCCTTGTTAATGATTTATAATAAGGATCTTTCAGCCTGTTTTCCTGGTTCATGACCGCATATCCTCTGATTCTCTTTTTTCATCGCCTGCCCCGGCAGTTTTATTTAAAATTTCCGCAACCACTTTTTTAAGTTTTTCAATGCTGCGTCCTCCCTTTTCAACAAATTCTGTCGGAATTATAACTTTGGAGGCGGAAATATAATCTGAAAAAAAAGTATGAAGAACTACCGGAAGGTAAGGAATTTTTTGCCTGAGCTTTTTTAACAACAAAGATTCTTCAGCATCAGGAAGATCCGGGTCAAGGATTAAAAGGTCAATAGGTTCGCGGCTATACGTCCATTTCAAAACTTCCCGGGCGTTTTCAGCCAGTTGGACGGTATATCCTTCGGCCAGCATTTCACGTTTTAAGAATTCCCTCACATGGGAATTCCTGTCGGCAATTAATATTTTATATTCTTTTTTCATAAATAGTTCGGAATGAATAATTTTTAAATATAATGATCAGCAAGGTGCATGCCATGTTTAATTATTTCATGATATTTTAATAACTATCTTTAATTATTGGATATTAATTTTGGGGTGGTTGGATGCAACAACGATACATTGTCGAAAATTTTTACACAGTGTAAAATACGGCAAGAGTCCGGTATTATCCCATGGCTTCAGATAGTTTTGGGAAAAAGTCGTTCTCACACAAAGATCACGGAGGACACAAAGAAAAACCTGAATCTTTTCAATAGGCCTTTCTTTGTGTTTTTGTGTCTTCGTGTGAAAAATTGATTTTTACGGGAGTGACATTCTTGACAATTTGATGAATAAAATGGGAAAAAGATAAAAACAGTGTTTATTATTCTGATATTAAAAAAATCGCTCGGATTGTGTTATAAGTGCCTGTAAAGTGTTTTTTAAACGGTCTGAGAAAAAGCTTTTTTACAGTTGCAGCCTTCAGGAGGAAGCCATGTCCCGAAATGAATCATTTATCATAGGCGGAGAGAATTCTCAGCCTGTTGTCCAGTTGGGCCGGATGAGTAACCGCCATGGGATGATTGCCGGCGCCACCGGCACCGGCAAAACAGTTACACTACAGGTAATGGCGGAGGGGTTCTCCCGCATGGGCGTACCTGTGTTCGCTGCTGACATAAAGGGAGACCTCTCCGGCCTCGCCGCCGCAGGTAAACCCCATCCCAAAATCGATGAACGCCTCAGGCAAATTCCCATAGTGGATTACCAGCAGTCCCAGAGTCCCGTGCTTTTCTGGGATGTTTACGGTGTAAACGGTCACCCTATCCGTACGACTATTTCCGAGATGGGACCCCTGCTGCTTTCCAACCTTCTTGAGCTCAATGACACACAGGAGGGTGTACTCTACGCCGCATTCCGCATCGCTGACGACCAGGGCTTGCTGATGCTGGATCTTAAGGATTTAAAAGCCATGATTACCTGGATGGCAGACAACGCAAAGAAATTACGCAGCGAATACGGAAACCTCGCGCCCGCCAGCATTGGTGCCATCCAGCGTAGTCTGATGGTGCTTGAGGAACAGGATGGAGACCGTTTTTTCGGTGAGCCGGCTGTTCAGATAAATGATCTTATGCACGTGGATTTCTCAGGCCGCGGCGTAATCAGCCTGCTCGATGCAACCCGCCTGTATTCACAGTCCCCGAGGATATACACCGCATTCATGTTGTGGATTCTTTCCGAGTTGTTTGAACAGCTTCCTGAGCAGGGTGATTCGGATCGTCCGCGCATGGTACTCTTCTTTGATGAGGCCCATCTGATTTTCAACAATGCTCCGAAACCGCTTCTCGATAAAGTGGAGCAGGTTGTAAGGCTTATCAGATCAAAAGGTGTCGGTATATATTTCATAAGCCAGAGTCCAACCGACATTCCTGAAACGGTGATGGGGCAGCTCGGTCTCAAGATTCAGCACGCCCTGCGGGCCTTTACTCCCAGGGACAGACAGTCGGTTAAAACTATTGCAGCCAACTTCCGAACCAATCCCGCTTTCGACACAGAAACGACCATTACCGAACTTGGTATCGGCGAAGCGCTGGTTTCGGCTCTGGATGAGAAAGGTGTTCCCCTGCCCGTAAGACGCACCTTGATTGCCCCGCCCCAATCGCAAATTGGCCCGCTCACTGCCGGAGAGCACAAAGAATGCATAAATCGATCGCCTATACGCGGCCGCTACGATAATCCCGTCGACCGTGAGTCGGCATACGAACTTCTCAAGACCCGTACCGCTCTTGAGACCACTCAAACGGCTGAAAAGCCTTCTCCGAAACCTGCCGCCCAGAGCAGTCCCCGCCAATCCATAGCTGAGGCTTTTATCAAGAGTGCTGCCCGCTCAATTGGCAGCCAGATTGGGAGCCGGATTATTCGCGGGGTTCTGGGATCGGTCTTCGGAGGGCGTCGATAGCGAGAACCTCTGCTCCCCTGATTTTTCTACCCGGCCTGTTACTTGATGTCGTATAATTGCGGGTAGATCTGTAGGTGAGTTTCTTCATTTATTATTTCATTTCTTTTTCGTCGTTTTCTATATCTTCAAGTGTTTTAAAAACATATCTTGCCGGCCAATCAGCGACTGAACCACACAACGCTACCGCAACAGCTGTAGCTTCCAGGATCTCTTGACGACTTACACCTAAGCCAGCAGCACTGCTGACATGATATTCAATTCAGCCATAGCAGGCGTTAGATATACTGATTCCCAGGGCAATAAGTTCTTTGTATTTTTGAGAAAGAACACCGCCTTCGAGAGCATCCGTTTCAATTCTGCTCATATCTTGAAATGTTTTGATTCCGCTCTGTTGCATCTGCAAATTGTACTTCTGTCTCAATTTTCTGATTTCATCCGTGTCATTAAACATAATAATCTCCTAACATCCTATTGTTCGTTGAGACCTTTGCATAACATCTGTCTTATCGCCATGTCGGGATATGGGTGCGATTCGATCCGCATGAATCACCGGCGTCTCTTTTTAAAACCGGTAATTTAATTTATCGGACCATTTTATATTGTTAACAGTTTTTCTTCATTTTTTAAAATCTCAGTCAGCGGGATTCCCCAATACTTGACTTCAATATTAAGTTTTTCTAAAGTTTCCGTTACGCCCAATTGATCTGCACAAGCCTTGCACGCAGTTATATGAACACCCGCCTTTAATGCTTTCTTAACCAGCTTCTGAATATTATCATCTTCGCTCACAAGTTTAGCAGGCGCGCCCCAAATAATAAGTGTGACTTTTTTCCACCAGCCTTTAAGGAGAGAATTTACTGTGTACATGAATACCATTTTTTCTGCAGTAATCGGATTATCGTTGGTCCATAATACATAAAGATGTGTTTTTTTGCTCATCTGTTATCTCTCTTTCAATTTGGAGTTTAACATTATGTTCTTCATTTCCGGTCTTAATAATCACTGTGAATGAGCAGCGATCCCGTTAGAAGAACCCTCTCTTCAATTGCAATCCGAAAAAAAATTGAAGGCCATATAGATGATCGACTTTTAACTTTCGTTCAATGCCTGCGATATATCTTCAATTATATCGGTAAATTTTCTTGCTTTCATTCTTAATCCTTTGTCAGGGAGTGTCATCAAAGTTGATGTGCCATGAGCTATCAACTCGCCGTCTGTATCTAAAACCCTTGCTTCAGCGTAGCTGATGGAATTTCCGGACCGAATGGATCTGCCCTCAGCCTTTAACCGACCGCTTATGACTGGTTTCAGGTAATTGAGTTTCAAGTCAATGTTGACAAGGCCAGCATCTTCAGGGATGCGCATAAAAGCCGCCCAGAAAGTGGCAGTGTCTATGAGGGTCGCCAATACACCGCCATGAACGATGCCATAGGGCTGAATATGTTGCGGACCGGTTTCCAATTCGATATCAGCCCTGTCAATATCAATCGCTGCCAGTCGCATAGACATATGGCGGGGGTACGGACTGGTGTTCACGATATGAATTAATTCTTGAATAAATTCCGGGTTGGGAGTTAACATCTTTTCTCCTTTATCAATGGATAAGTGCAAGGCTTAAAATATACTTAGTTCCTTATCTAAGGATGATTTTTTTGACAGCCGAAGGCCATATAGAAGTTAGGGGCATTTACTCCGATAATTGTCCTTATTTGATAAATATTTCATCGAGTCGAAACCACTCTATCGAGTTTCCAGGTTGCCGGCTCACCCGGACCATTTTGGCGGCTACTTGTTCGCCGGTAATAGGGCGATAGCGGCGCAACCCGGGTATGATGCAGAGCACGGGCAATATCCAGCTCCCCAGCTTCTCCCCCATACGAAAATCCACTCGTTGACCAAGCAACAGTGAGGGTTGGAAGATGCTGATACGATTAAAAGGCAAAGTTTGAACCTTCTGTTCCAATTCACCCTTCATCTGCAGATAAGGATTGTTGCTCTTAATATTGGCGTTACTTGAGGAAACCAACAGGTAATGACGTACTCCATGGTTGGCCGCCAGTTGTGCTGCTTTATATTGGTAGTCAAGATCAACCTTGCGCTGGGCTGCGATAGAGCCGGCTTGTTTGCGTGTAGTTCCCAGGCAAGAGAACAACAAGTCCGCCTTAAACGACGAAGCGTAGTCCCCCAAATGGTCGAAATCCACGACTTGATTGTAAATTTTTGAACAGGAATGATCGGCTGGACGACGGGTAAGCGTTAAGACTTTACTGATATGATCGGCATCTGCAAGCTGGTCTATTAACGCCCGGCCAACCAAACCGGTTGCACCTATAACAATCGCTGTGTTGCTCATAATACTTTCCTTGTCCGTTTGCAGGATATGGCTAAAGATTGCATCAACCCGGTCATTGCGCGGTAAGTTATCTTGCTAGTTGCTGTGGATTCTCCGGTAAAGCACGCCGCACCTTCGCGTCCGAACCAGTGAATGCTTCTGCTATATGCTATTGTATTATTCAAAATAGCTCTGAAATTCTGATGGAATTTGTTTTTTATCTACTTCGAATAATTCTATAAGTATGTCATCCGGTGCCGGGACCATTATATATTTCCAAAACCCAGCGTCAGTAATATCTTTGCTAAATACAATGCCATTGGCTTTCAGGTTGTTAACCACACTCTCGATATCATCTGTCTGGATTCCAAAATGATGAATACTCCCTCTGCCAGAATATCCTGGTTTCTGATCATAAAAATGGAGCCTCCCGTTTCCAACTTTCATAAACACATTTCGGGCGCCAGCAAGCTCAACATCCAAGATAATTGCCCCGCCAAAAAAAAATTCATAAAATTTTATGCTTCTATTAAGATCGGAGGCAAAGATGTGAACGTGATGTATGTGGTTGCTCATATTTGTCTCCATATATACAGGCTATGATTTGTGTTGTGGGATGCATAACGACCAGCGTGACGCACAAGGAATGGCCGCATCCGCGAGGCGGATACACCGTAGCGTGCACCCCTGGTTCGGCGCTCATCTTGCCAATGTTTGCGGGCCTTCTTCTGCGATAACCGTTGCCTGCGCCATGTTCCCCAGTGCGCGGACCGACTCAGTCCATGTGCTCCGGACTCTTCGGCACGGGTTGTTTTCCCATCAGGACCATTCCGAAGCGCTCATAGGTTTCGTTCGTCCGACCGTCTCGGTCGTGCCATCGCGCCAGGAATTCCCGCTCTCTGAGCCATGTTCTACGGAATGAAGCCGGATCCTCGAACAGGAGGACTCCTTTTGCGAACCCGATCATGATCGCATAGTGGCCGTCGTCGAAGTCGTTGCGCCAATCCTCAAGCGTCATGTATCGGTCCGACCAGGCTTGCACGAGCACAATCACTGGATGTCCAGCCTCGACAGTGCGTTTCACTTCGCGCAGAGTCCAGCCCGCCGACGCCTTCACCTG
>JAHJQU010000312.1 GCA_018819005.1 Pseudomonadota bacterium
CCCCTCGATGAACTTAAACTTATTTCAACCCACCTCGGGAACGGAGCCAGCATTACCGCTTTTTCGCAGGGGCGGGTCCTCGACACCAGCATGGGATTCACTCCCCTTGAGGGACTCATGATGGGTACACGTGCCGGTTATTTTGACCCTGCAATTATTCCATATCTTATTTCAAAGACAGGCTTTTCCCTTGAAGAAATCATAGCAAGGCTGAACAATGAAAGCGGATTGGCTGCAATAAGCGGAATCGGCCGTGATATGCGCAGCATAGTTGTTGCCTGCAAAGAAGGAAACAGCAGGGCTCAGCTTGCTTTCGACATGTTTATTCATACTCTGCGAAAATATATCGGGGCTTACTTTTTTGCCCTTGGAGGGGCGGATGCAATTATTTTTACAGGCGGAATCGGGGAAAACTCCCCTGAAGTAAGAGAAGCTATATTTGAGAACCTTGAACCGCTGGGCCTTGCAATAGATAAACAGGCAAACCGGTCGGTAAAAGGATCAAAAACAGGATTTATCAATACTGAAACAAGCAAGACAAAGATTATTGTAATTCCGACAAATGAAGAGCTGATGATTGCAAGGGAAACATATAAGAAATTGGTTCATGGTTTATAGTTTCTGGTTCCTGGTTAAAAGAAAAAACCAGAAACCAGAGACCAGAGACCAAAAAATTCAACAAACCATAGAGGAAATTAATGATTGACAGAAGTGTAACAACGGTAATCGACGAAGAACTTTGTACAGGATGCGACTTATGCGTCAGGGTATGCCCTCTCGAGACCATTTCAATGGAGAACGGGAAAGCGGCTGTCACGGGCAGTGAATCGCTTTCCTGCGGCCATTGCGCGGCAGTATGTCCCGAAGGCGCCGTCAGTGTAAAAGCAACAGACGAATCTTTTTTATCTTTCAGCACTTTCGATGAAGATCAAAAATGGCTCAAACATGGTGATTTTGACACTTCACAGCTTGTACGGCTCATGCGCTCAAGACGTTCCTGCCGCAATTACAAGGAAAAACCGGTTGACAGGAATATTCTTGAGGACCTCGTAAAGATAGGAATAACGGCTCCGTCAGGCACAAACTCCCAGGGCTGGACTTTTACAATTCTCCCTTCCCGTGACGCTGTCTTCTCCCTCGCAAATCAGATAGCGCGCTATTTTAAAGGGCTGAACAATATGGCCGAAAAGAGTCACATCCGCCTTCTTATGAGATTGACCGGAAACAGGGAACTTGATTTTTACTATAAGAATTATTACGAAACGGTCAAAGAGACCCTTTCGGACTGGGAGAATAACGGCCGCGACCGTCTTTTTCACGGAGCGACTTCTGCAATAATAGTCGGGTATAAGCCCGGCGCGGCCTGTCCTGCCGAGGATGCCCTTCTTGCAACCCAGAATATCCTTTTAGGAGCTCACAGCATGGGACTCGGCTCCTGCCTGATAGGCTTTGCCGTGTCGGCCATCAAAAGAGATCCGAAGATACAACTGACCGTCGGAATTCCTGCAGATGAAAAAGTATATGCGGTAATCGCCCTCGGCTGGCCTCATGAAAAATATTTTGGCCTGGCCGGCAGAAAAAAGGCTGTAATACGATATTGGGAAAAATAGAACCGTAGATCGTTGTTCGTCGTTTGTTGTTCGTTGTTCGCAATTCGATCCACTATCCACGATTCACGATCCACGATTCACTATTTAAAGGTGATCCATGGCTGAAAGGATATCAATTCCTGCAAAAGGAATCCCGAGGGATGAATTATTGTCAAAAATGGTCTCTCTGGGCGGAAACGATGCCAACTGGCGGGACGGCAGGACATGGAGCCTTGTTTATTTTGCAGGAGAAGAGCATACCGCCTTTTTAAAAAAAGCGCGCAACCTCTTTTTCTCTGAAAATGGTTTAAGCCCGCTTGCTTTTCCGAGCTTGAAAACCTTTGAAAATGGAGTGATTGCCATGACTGCCGGCATGCTGGGTGGCGATGAAAAGACTTCTGGCACAATGACAACCGGCGGCACGGAGAGCATCTTAATGGCAATGAAGGCTTACAGGCAATGGGCAAGGGTAAACAGGCCCTCGGTAAAGGAACCTGAAATTCTTCTTCCCGTAACCGCTCATCCTGCATTTGAAAAAGCAGCCCACTATTTTGACTTAAAGGCTGTGCATTCCCCGGTGGAAAATGATTTCAAGGCAAGCGTCAATGCAACCAGGGAACTTATCTCAGACAACACGATTGTAATGGTTGGGTCGGCTCCCGCATATCCCCACGGCGCAATTGACCCGATTCCCGAACTTGCCGCCATCGCAGAAGAAAATAAAATAGGTTTTCACGTCGATTCATGCCTCGGCGGATTTATGCTTCCATGGCTGAAAAAACTCGGGCACCCAGTAACCCCCTTCGATTTCTCCGTCCCCGGAGTTACTTCAATATCAGCCGATATCCATAAATACGGGTATGCCGCAAAGGGAGCCTCTGTTGTGCTTTACCGGAGCAAAGAATTGCGCCGCCACCAGTTCTTTGTCTATTCA
>JAHJQU010000313.1 GCA_018819005.1 Pseudomonadota bacterium
AGTGTAAAATTTGACGGAGTCGTAAAAAGTTAATTTTTCACACGAAGGCACAAAGACACTAAGAAAGACCTATTGAAAACATTCAGGTTTATCTTTGTGTTCTCCGTGATCTTTGTGTGAGAACGACTTTTTACGAAGCCGTTATCCTTTTAATACTGCCATTGGTCTTAGCTTTGCCACCATTTTTGAGATGCCTGCTCCGTGAACCACCCCGACTACCTGCGAAACATCCTTGTAGGCTTCCGGCATTTCTTCACCAAGTGTTGACCGTCCGGTCCACCTGACGTATATTCCCTTCTCTTCCAGTTCACGCTGAATGGATCTCCCCCTGCTTTTTTTTAGAGCCGCTGTTCTGCTTAAAACTCGCCCGGCCCCATGACATGTTGATCCGAAGGTCTCTTTCATCGCTTTTTCCGTTCCGGCAAGAACATAAGAAGCCCTTCCCATATCTCCGGGAACAAGTATCGGCTGGCCGACAGGCCTGTATTTTTCACAGACGGACTCATGACCGGGGGGAAAGGCTCTTGTGGCTCCCTTTCTATGAACGCAGACTGTGCGTTTCTTCCCGTCAATCATGTGTGTTTCTTTTTTTGCGATATTGTGGCAGACGTCATAAACAAGATTCATGCCCAAGTTTCGTGGCCCTATCCCAAGAACACGCTGGAAGAGTTCGCGAGTCCTGTGCATAAGTATCTGCCTGTTTGCCCATGCATAATTGGCTGCGCAAGCCATGGCATTAAAGTAGCGAATACCGGCGTCAGACTGGATCATTGAACAGGCAAGCTGCCTGTCCGGAAGATCGAATCCGAGCTTTTTACTGTTTTTTGTCATATACGCGAGGAAATCATCACATACCTGGTATCCCAATCCCCTTGAGCCGGAATGGAGCATGAGAGTTGCCTGGCCCTCAAAAAGACCAAAAACCCGCGCTGTATCAGGATCATATATTTTTTCAACCGTGCCTATTTCAACAAAATGATTACCTGAACCAAGAGTTCCGAGTTGCCTTAATCCCCTTTCAAGCGCCTTGTCGCTTAACATGTCAGGGTCGGCATTTTGCATGCAACCGAAATCTTCCGTGTGCTCTATGTCGGATTCCTCGCCCATGCCGTGCTTCAAAGCCCATTTGCTCCCCTCTTTTAAAACTTTTCTTTCTTCAGAATATGTCAGTTTTATTGATCCGGTTGATCCCACACCGGACGGTATATCGCGGTGCATGGCATTGACAAGCTCTTCAAGTTTTCCGCTCACATCTTTTCCGGTAAGAAGGGTTGTTGCTAGACGGACTCCGCAGTTTATGTCGTATCCTACTCCGCCCGGAGATATAATTCCTGTTTCCCAGTCGAATGCCGCAACACCTCCTATCGGAAAACCGTATCCCCAATGGATATCAGGCATTGCAAGGGATGCTCGTATTATTCCAGGAAGCGTTGCCACGTTTGCAACCTGTTTTACCGCCTCTTCCTGTTTAATACTTTCAATCATAGATTCGCCGGCGTAAATAATCCCCGGGACGCGCATCTGCCCCGTTTTCGGAACCTCCCACCGGTATTCATCGATTTTTATCAATTCCATATAATCAGTTCACTTATTATTTGATGGTCTCGTAAAAAGTCCGAAATCCTGTCACTCCCGTGAAAATCCGCCGCGGCGGAAACTATTTGAATAGACTGGATAGCGCTGGTGCTTCACTACGTGCCCCGCTTTCTCGGGCATGACGAAAAAGAGAAAATCCTGAATTAAACATCAAAAATTATTCTTGCTTCCCATTCCGAATTTTTTTCTTCAACCCTGATCTGATGATATGTTACAGCTTTCAATTCTCTTTTTATCAAATGGCGACCGGGATCAAAATGGTCAAATTTTATATTTGCCGACAGTGCATATTCTGACAGGGATGTTATATTTATTATCTTAACAAGCTGTCCCTTTCCTGTCCAGAGATATAAAAGCTCCCTTAACCAGTTTACCATGAGATCCGGCCGGTCTTCCCCTGTGATATTTAAGTTCGTTTCAGACAATGCAGTCAATCGGCTTGTATCTGTTATTATGTCAAACATGGCATAACCTGCGTTTTCGAAAAGGTTCTCAAGGTTGGAACCAAAAACCTGAATTCCCAGATCGGCAGTATGGTCTGTAAGCTTGTAATTCATATCAATATTTGACGGCTTCGTAAATAATTCGAGATTCAGACGGCAAAGTAAAAAGCTCATTATGCAAGGCGCGCAAATCTTGAGGAATGAAGCGTACTTTTTGGTACGCTGCAATGACGAAAGATGAAGCGCAACAAAGCAGAATGGCTTTTTACGAAGCCGTCTTTATTTCGCCGGTTTTTTTTGTGCTGTACCCGCCCAATTCCTCAACGCGTTTTTTAAAATCCGCCGTGTTTATTGTTTCAAGAAGAATTTTTATGTTTTCAGTTTCAAAAAAGAGTTCAGGGATGACAAGATCGTACTGTTCCGTAACAACCGGGATAAAATCAAGATGAAGGGCATTTGCGGCGGCAAATATGCCGAGACCCACATCGACTGACCCGCTCAGAACGGCAACAGCGACCGACATATGGGTAAATTCTTCATTGTCGTATCCCTTTATCTGTTTTGGATCTGTTCCGGTCTGCTTCAGCCTGTAATCAAGAAGTATTCTTGTTCCAGAGCCGCCCTGGCGGTTGATAAACGTGATATCTTCACGGGCAAGATCCTCGATCCCCTTGATGTTTTTTGGATTACCCCTCGCAACAATGAGTCCCTGATCTCTGAATACGAGGTTGACAAGTTTTATTCTCATATCCGGAAGATATTTTTTTATGTATGATACGTTATATGAGCCGTCTGCTGTGTCGAGAAGATGCGAGCCGGCAAGATGACACACCCCGTTTTTTATTGCCATGAGACCGCCCATGCTTCCCACGTGACTTGAAGAGAGAGTCAGATTGTTATGTCTTGCCTTTATTCTGTCCGCAAGAAGATCGAGCGTGTTGTCATGGCTTCCTACAACAACGATTGTATTGTTTATTGAAGAAAGCGGGCGCAGAAGTTCCGCCATAACAGGCTCCTGCGCATTTATTCCTTCAATATGATTAGGTATGCGGATAATTCCATCCGCTTCGGTAATCGTTGTGATGCATCCCGCACCCCTCGGAAGGGTCGTTGCTATTACCTTGTTGCCGACTTTTCCGAGCTTTACCCGCAGAAATTCTTCCACTCCCAGTTTGGAAGCGATCTTCTTTGCTGGCATAACTTCCGCTCTCTGCCTTTCTTTCTCCGGCTGTCCCAGCATTTTGCATATTACCGGATGGACAAACTGTTCAAAGGCAACAATGGCCGATACCGGATATCCCGGGATTCCAAAAACCGGTTTATTGTTGACGGCGCCTATCACAACCGGTTTTCCAGGCATTATGGTGACTCCATGAACAAGCACCTCGCCTGTTTCAAGTATAATGCTTTTTGAGTAATCTTCGGATCCGGCAGATGATCCGCCTATGATAAGAACAATATCGTATTCGCTCTTTACAGCTTTTAATAGAGCTTCTTTTATTTTCCCGGCGTCATCATTTATTTTATCATGTCTTTCATAAACGCCGCCTGAAGACTCAACGAGTTTTCCGAGAACAAAGGAATTTGTTTCAAGCACCTGCCCCGGCTTGAGTTCGTTGATATCTGAATCGTTCCAGTCAACAAGCTCCGATCCGGTCGGAATTATCAATATCCTTGGTTTTATTCTTACTGAAACCGAGAAAATACCTCCGGAAAGAAGCGCGCCTACACAGTAAGGAGTTATAATGTGATTCTGAGGAAACAAAAGCTCGGTTGCAACGATATCTTCCCCCATTTTTCTTACATGCTGCCAGGGTACGGCAGGAGCTTCTATTTCTATCCGATTATTATCAAGAATATTTACATGTTCGACCATTATGACTGCGTTTGTCTCTTTGGGAAGCACGTGTCCTGTGTTAAGAAAAAAGACATCCTTGTTTACGATAAGCTGTTTCGGGCGTGTCTCGCTGGCCCCGAAAGTATTTTCAGCTTTTACGGCTATGCCGTCCATCGCAGCAGAATGAAAATTGGGAGATGAAAGCCTTGCGCTGACAGCTTCGGCAGTAACCCGGCCGACAGCATCCGGAACGGGAATTGTTTCGCCCGGAAGGCTTGTAATATGAGAAAACCTTGTAAAAAGAATTTCTCTGGCTTCTTCAAGAGTCTTCATTTTCAAATAAACATTGCGTGTGCTCATCACAAACTCCATATCAATATTTGACGGTTTCTTAAAAACTTAAAGCTCGGGCAGCAAAGTAAAAAGCTGATTTTCACACGAAGCCACAAAGGCACGAAGAATGGCCTGCTGAAAACATCCGGTTTATTCTCTGTGCCCTCAGTGATCTTTGTGTAAGAACGATTTATTAGGAATCCATCATATTTCACAGAGAAAATACTTTGACCTCCGCCCCCTTTTCAAGTCCCTCAACGTTCTTGCCTATCTCTATCAAGCCGTCCGCTTTGATCATTGTATTTATAAGCCCGGATTTACCAAGAATGGGCTCCGCCCATAGAATGCCTTCTTTTTCGGTTAACCTGACTCTGACATAGTCCGTTCTTCCCTGAGCCGAAGAGACATTTCTTGAGAGGCGCGCGGAAAGGATGTCCATGTTTTTCTTCTCCGGTGAAAATCCGCTTATCTTTTCGATAAAAGGTTTTACCACCGCGGCAAAAACTATCATGGCGGAAACCACATGCCCTGGAAGTCCCCATACGGGCTTATTGACTGATCTTGCCAGAATTGTCGGTTTTCCGGGGCTGATTGAGATTCCATGAACAACTATTTCAGAGTCGGGAAGAGCTGAGAGGACTTCAATTGTAAAATCGCGGGTTCCTACAGAGCTTCCTCCCGAAATAAGAACCATATCGGAGACCAACAAGGCTTCCCGGCATTTTTCCAGAAGATTTTTATAATCATCCTTTACGATTCCGAAAATCAAAGGGCTGCCGCCGGCCTCGGTTACCTGGCCTGAAAGGCTGAAGGTGTTTATATCCCGTATCTGTCCCGGACGCGGTGTTTCAGAAACAGGTACAACCTCGTCTCCTGTTGAAATTATGCCGATAACAGGTCTTTTAAAGACTTTCACTTGTTCTTTCCCGAAAGCGGCAAGAAGACCTGTTTCCTGCGGCCTTATTTTTTGTCCGGCATGAAGAATAACGTTTCCTTCGGTAAAATCTTCCCCTTTTTGAATTATGTTCTGTCCGGGTGCGGCGCTCTTGTACGCCTCGATTGTTTTTTCATCGAGAATTTCAGTGTGCTCAATCATAACAACACTGTCCGCGCCTTTTGGGAGCATGCCTCCTGTCGATATCTTGGCGGCTTCTCCCTGTTCAACTGAAAAGGAAGGGGCTTCACCCATTGCTATCGAGCCGACAACATTAAGATACGCAGGATTTTCTTCAGATGCTCCGAATGTTGACGAGGCGCGTACGGCATATCCGTCCATAGTTGAGCGGGAAAACCCTGGAAGGTCAATGTCTGATATAATGTTTTCGGCAAGTATTCTTCCAAGTGTATCCTGCAGGGAAATCTGCTCTGTTTCTACCGTTTGAAACAAGGATACATATTCAAGAACTTTTTCCAGATCTGTAACTTTAAAGAAATCCTTCATCTTTCTTCCTGACTTTATAAGATTTATGTCATCCCACTCAACTCAACTGTGTCCAAACTTTGTTTCCGGATGCACACTATACTAATATTTATGACTGTAAAATGTCAAAACAATAGGATAATATCAATCCTTCGCTTGCATTAAAAATGCAAAGGTGTATAATTCCCTAAATTAAATCAAACTTTTCAATTATTATTACAACAGAACGAGGAAAAAATGACAGATGAACAAGAACTTCCGGAATTGGAAGTTCCGCAGCGTGCTGAAAAACCAAACTTCCTGACAAGCGTCAGTTTTGAGGAATTCAATTTGCCTTCCGAGATACTCATGGGAATAAAGGATGCGGGCTTTACTTTTTGCACACCAATACAGGCCAGAGTATTGCCTTTATCGCTTACAGGAAAGGATGTTGCCGGCCAGGCACAGACAGGAACAGGAAAAACGGCCGCCTTCCTGATTACGGTCATGTCCCGCATTCTGGAGTTTAAAGACAGGGTGGCAGGTTTCCCATCGGCCATTATTGTGGCTCCGACAAGAGAACTGGCTCAGCAAATCGATGAGGAGGCCGGTATTCTTTGCCGTTACACCGGGTTAACCCATGTGCAGGTGGTTGGAGGTGTCGATTATCAGAAGCAGGCCGATATACTTCGCAAAGGAGTTGATATTGTTATATGCACTCCCGGGAGAATTATCGATTATTTTAAGCAGGGAATTTTCAAAACAGCAGAAATAAAGATCGTGGTGATCGATGAAGCCGACCGCCTCCTTGACCTGGGTTTCTCAAAAGACATGCGGTATATCCTGCAAAAGCTTCCTCATTATCAGAAAAGACAATCCATGCTTTTTTCGGCAACTCTTTCATACAGTGTCCTGGAATTGACATATGAATACATGAATCTGCCGGAATTCATTTCTGTTGCGCCTGAAGAGGTGGTTGTTGATGGGATAAACCAGAGCCTTTTTCATGTCGGTAAGGATTCCAAGTTTTCCCTTTTGCTAGGTCTGTTTAAGAGAGAAGAATGGTCAAGGGCTCTTATTTTTGTGAACACAAAATCTGGAGTCGAATGGGTGACAGAAAAGCTGAAAAGAAACGGATATCCTGCCGAGGGAATAACAGGAGATCTGCCTCAACGCCAGCGTTTCAGCCTGATGGAGCGTTTTAAAAATGGCAGCATAAAGATTCTGGTTGCAACAGATGTTGCTTCCAGAGGCATTCATGTTGAAGATATAACCCATGTAATTAATTATGATCTGCCTCAGGACGCCGAGAACTATATTCACCGGATCGGGCGCACTGCCAGAGCCGGTAAGGATGGAATTGCCATCTCCCTCGCGTGCGAGGATTTTGTATTATACCTTGAGAGCATAGAGGCTAAACTGGGCCACAAAATACCGGTGGTCTGGCCTGAAGACGACTGGTTCGTTGAAGATATAAGCAAACCGGTTTTTACCGGAAGAAGGCATGGAAAAGATACAAAAGAGAGATTTAACCGGAGTCGGGAGAAACAAAAAAGCTTCCCGGCAACGACTCCTGCAAGGCAGCCTGTGAGAGCGCCTGTAAGAGAGCTTGAGAAAAAACCAGGGAAAGATCATTTCCCGGGCAGTTTTTTTGGTTTTGCTCCTGATGGCCAAATAGAAGAAAAGGCGGAATTAGCTTCGGAAGTTGAAGAAATTGCAGAATTGGCACTAGAGACAAAAACCGATATGGTACCGGCCGAAGCACAGGGAGAAAAACCGAAGCCGAAAAAGAAGCGTCGGTTTAGAAGAAAAAGCCGGAAAAAACCGGAAGGAGCTGCAGCTCCCAAAGAAGCCTGATGCGCACCCATATCCCGACATGACGATAGAGCAGATGTTATGCAAAGGTCTCACTACAGGCGTATAGTGATGATAATATACTAAAACAGTTGCAGAGAACCACCATGGGGTACGTGTTTAACAATAAAGATTCCAAAGAATACGACCAGTGGTTTGAAAAACCGGATAACAGGCTTTTTTCAATTCTCGAAAAAAAACTGATGATAGAGATGCTTCAGCCTGCCCGGAGGGAAACAGTTCTTGATATAGGTTGCGGAACAGGTGAAAGCCTTATTCCGTTTATAGACATGGGACTTTCCGCAACCGGAATTGATCCTTCACAGGACATGCTGGATTCTGCTTTTAATAAGTTGGGAAACCGGGTTGAGCTTCGCCGTGGCTTTGCCGAAGACCTTCCGTTTGACGATAATTCTTTCAATTATGCCTCCTTTTTCACGTCTCTGGAGTTTGTTAATAACCCTGAAAAAGCGATAGAAGAAGCCTGCAGGATAGCAAAAGACAAGATCTTCATAGGGTTTCTCAACAGTTTGTCGATTAATTTCATAAACATGCGGACAAAAGGAATGTTTTTCGAATCGGTTTACAGGCATGCAAGATTTTTTAACGTCTGGGAAATCAAGAAGATCCTAAGAGGCTTGCTGGGAGATGTCCCAATATCGTGGGGAACGGTAAACAGATTTTCTTTTCCTGCACAGATAATCGCTGATAAGCTTGAACAAACCAACATAGCAAAAAAATATCCGTTCGGATCCTTTGCCGGCATAGTTGTCACGCTTGTTCCGAGATTCAGAACAACGCCTCTTACAATCACCTACCCGAAACAGACCAGCAGCGCTGTGGCGGGGTAAGCCGTCATAAGGAGAGACCTTGGAAGCCCTTCTTTATGAACATCTTAAGGATAAAAAAGTCAGGTGCAATCTTTGCAAACACAATTGTACCATAGAAGACGGCAAGCGGGGGATATGCGGTGTACGTGAAAACCGGGAAGGGGTTCTTAATACCCTTGTTTACGGGAAGCTTATAGCAAGACAGATTGATCCCATAGAGAAAAAACCCCTTTTTCACTTCCTGCCCGGAAGTCTCTCCTATTCGATTGCAACTGCCGGGTGTAATTTCAAATGCCTTTTCTGCCAGAACGCGGATATTTCCCAGATGCCGGATGATAATAAAGGTTTGATAATGGGAGGCAGTTGTACGCCCGAAGATGTTGTTGCTTCGGCTGTCAAGGCAAACTGTAAAAGTATCTCCTATACCTATACTGAACCGACAGTCTATTTTGAATTCGCAAGGGATACGGCGATTCTTGCCCAAAAAAAAGGTTTAAAGAATATTTTTGTAACAAATGGCTATATGTCGAGAGAAGCTCTTGGCATGATACAGCCCTTTCTTGATGCGGCAAATGTGGATCTGAAGGCATATAATAAAGATTTTTACAGAAAAATGTGCGGAGCAAAGCTTGAAAATGTCAAGGAAACATTGGTGGATATGAAGTCTTCCGGCATTTTTGTGGAAGTCACAACCCTGCTTATTCCGGGCTTAAACGATGATAAAAAAGAGATTGAAGAACTCGCCATGTTTATTACTGATTCACTTGGCCCGGAGACTCCATGGCATATAAGCAGATTCCATCCCACATACAAACTTGAAGACCGGCCTTCAACGCCTCTTGAAACACTTGTTTCGGCAAGGAAGACCGGCATGAAATGCGGTTTGAAATATGTCTATACGGGAAATGTGCCGGGAGAAGAGGGAGAAAGCACTTTCTGCTACAACTGCGGTAAAATGCTTATCGAAAGAATCGGGTTTTATGTGAAAAAAAATGCGGTTGAAAACGGCACATGCCCGCATTGCAGAGCGCATATAGACGGGGTGTGGTAAATGCGACGATGGAACGGATGGGGTGATCTTTCGATTAATGTCAAACTTCCCGAAAAGGGGCTTGAAATACTAAAAGGTCTAATCGGAGAAGGATCTCCCGGAGAAGACAGCCCTCTTGAAAAAATTCTGGAACGAGTGCCCGCTTCAAATGCGCCTTCACATGATCTTGTGTCTGTAGATCAGGAAACAAGGCTTCACCATGCCCACGGGCAGAGCATGCCGGACTGGATAGATCTCAGATGCGGCACTCTGAACAAATTCCCGGATGGGGTCGCTTTCCCATCGACGGTGGGAGAGCTTGATGATCTGATGGAATTTGCAGGAGAGAACGGGATAGTGCTTATTCCTTACGGCGGTGGGACAAGCGTTACCGGGCACCTTAAAATACCTGATACCGGGCGGCCTGTGCTTAGCCTTTCTTTAAGAAGGCTTAACAGGTTGACGGAAATTGATCCGGAAAGCCTGCTTGCAACCTTTGAAGCGGGTGTGCTCGGCCCGGAACTCGAGGCAAGGCTGAGGGCAAAAGGTTTTACCCTCGGTCATTTTCCGCAGTCTTTCGAGTATTCTTCTCTGGGCGGCTGGATTATGACCAGATCAAGCGGCCAGCAGTCCCTTCATTACGGGAAAATAGAGAATCTTTTTGCAGGCGGCGAACTTCATACTCCACAAGGAGTCATGAATCTGCCCCCTTTTCCGGCATCGGCAGCCGGACCTGATCTGCGGCATCTTGTTCTCGGTTCTGAAGGAAGGCTGGGTGTCCTGACAAAGGCCATTGTTAGAATAACTCCCCTGCCTGAGCGGGATGATGTTTACGGGTATTTTTTCCCGTCATGGGAATCGGGTGTGGAAGCCGTAAGAGAGCTTGCGGTAAGCCGGCTGCCGCTTTCAATGATAAGGTTAAGCAATCCGGTCGAGACATTTACTAGTCTTGCATTAGCCGGGCATGAAAAAAAGACCGGCCTGCTTGTCAGTTACCTCAATCTGCGCGGCGCAAGAGAGAAAGAGGCGTGCATGTGCCTTATCGGTTTTATAGGAAGCGACCGCCTGGTTGCGGCAGTCAGAAAAGAGGTCAAAGCGATTCTGAAGCTTTTCAAAGCCATTCCCGTGGGCAAAGTAATGGGTGAAGCGTGGAAGAAAAACAGGTTCCGGATGCCCTATCTGCGCAACAGCCTCTGGGAAGCAGGTTACGGGGTAGATACGTTTGAAACTGCCCTGATATGGGGAAAGGTTATTCCTGCCGTAAAATCGATTGAAGAAAGAATAAGAGGCGCCCTCGCGGAGCATAATGAAAAGGTTCATGTTTTTACCCATCTTTCTCATCTTTATGCAACCGGCTCCAGCATTTACACAACATATGTTTTCCGGATATCCAAAACTGCGGAAGATACCTTAAGAAGGTGGCAGATTCTTAAAAAAGCGGCAAGCCTTGCAGTGGTTGAAGCAGGAGGAACAATAAGCCATCATCACGGAGTTGGTTTTGATCATAAGGAATACATGGTCGCCGAAAAAGGCCCTGTCGGGATGAGTATTTTAAAGAATGTATTTAACCATATCGATCCTGATGAGCGCATGAATCCGGGCAAATTGATATAAAGCAAGGCGTGAGGCGAGAGGCCAGTGATCAGCAACCTAAAACCAGAGACCAGAAACCGGGAACCAGGGACCAGTTTTATGAACATATCCGATTTGGAAGAAAAGTGGGATCTGGTTGTTATAGGCGGGGGAATTACCGGAGCCGGTATTCTGCTTGAAGCCTCCCGGATGGGATTGAAGGCACTTCTTGTGGAACAAAACGACTTTGCTTCCGGAACCTCGAGCCGCTCTTCCAAGCTTGTTCACGGCGGATTGCGTTATCTCAAGGAAGGTCGTCTCTATCTGACTTATATCTCGGTCAGAGAGCGTGAGCGGCTCATAAGGGAGGCGCCGGGTCTGGTCGAGCCTCTTGGTTTCATGACTCCGGTTTACAGTAACCGCAGGCCGGGCAGGCTTTCTTTAGAAGTTGGTCTGAGGATATATGATAATATGTCCCGTCAGAGGGATCACATGTTCTACGGGCAGAATGAATTTTCAATGCGTGTTCCCTGTGTAAAACAGGAAAATCTTTTGGGAGGATTTCATTTCAGGGATGCACAGGTTGATGACGCGAGGCTTGTGCTCCGGGTAATTAATGAAGCGCTCTTATTGGGCGGGTGCGCCGCAAATTATGCCGGTGTGATTGAGATAAGCCGGAATGTCCGGGGAGATGTAGCCGGAGTTGTCATAAGGGAGAACGAAACCGGCAAAACAAAACAGATATTAACCAGCGCTGTAATAAATGCGACAGGCTCATGGGCTGAAAAAATACATCCCTCTCCCGACCAGAGCCTCCATCTGCGACCGTTGAGGGGAAGTCATCTTGTATTTCCGGCATGGGCGTTTCCTTTTCCCGAGGCTGTTACTTTTTTTCACCCCAAAGACAGAAGACCCATCTTTATTATCCCGTGGGAAGGCGTGGTGATATACGGAACGACGGATGTTGACCATTCAAACGACCTGTCCGTGGAGCCGGTTATCAGCAAAGAAGAGATTTCATACCTGATGGAAGGCCTTAACGCTTTTTTCCCCTCTCTTGAAATATCTTTAAAAGACGCTTTATCATCATATGCCGGAGTCAGGCCGGTGTTAAGCAGAAAACATCTTGCACCCTCGAAGGAGTCACGGGAGCATGTTGTATGGATAAACAAAGGTCTTGTGACAATCACCGGCGGAAAACTGACCACATTCAGGAAACTTGCAGCGGATGCCCTGAAAGCGGCAAAACCGTTTCTGCCTCAGGCGCGACAGGTTAAAGACGAAGAGATTTTTAAATCAACTCCGGAACATTTTACCGATGGGAGGATTTCTCCTCTTCTGTTGCGGCGTCTTATCGGGCGCTATGGTGAAGGCGCAAAAGAGATTATCAATGATTCCTCATCGGAAGACCTGTCAAATATTCCCGGCACCAATACTCTCTGGGCTGAATTGCGTTATGGGGCAAAAAATGAAGCGGTAAGACATCTCGATGACCTGCTCTTAAGAAGAGTCCGCATCGGCCTGATTACTCAGGATGGCGGAAAAGAGCATATCGGGCGGATAAAAAAACTGTGCGCTCCCGTAATGCCGTGGGATGAAGAGAAATGGGATGCGGAGATAAACATGTACCTTGACAAGTGGCGCCGATCTCACTCCGTAGCGTGATAAGTGGCTCGCGCGCCTATGATTGTACTAATATGAGAATCGCCGTTATTTCAGACATACACAGCAACATGGAGTCATTTACCATGGTTCTGAAGGATGCCGACAGTTCCTTTGTTGATGCGATGGTCTGCCTCGGGGATGTCATAGGTTACGGCCCTGAACCGAATGAGGCTATCCGCTTAATTCGTGAGCGGAATATACCGACTGTAATGGGAAACCATGAACTGGGTGTAGCCGAATGTGATTACATGGATCACCTGAATCCCATTGCATGCAAATCATTACAGATGACTATTGAAATGCTTTCTGAAGAATCTCTATCTTTCGTAACCGGCCTTGAGCATTTTTTAGTTTCTCATGACTCCCGTTTTGTTCACGGATGTCCTCCTGATTCTCCTACAATATATATGTTTGATATTTCGAACGTAAAAATGAAGAACATTTTCGGTCAATACAAGGAAAGGCTCTGTTTTACAGGCCATACCCATAACCCAGAGATAGTTGAATTTGACGGCGATTTTGTTGTCCGCTCCCTGCTTAAGAAAGGAGTAACAAGTCTTGGCAAAGACAAGCGTTACATAATAAATGCCGGAAGCGTGGGGCAGCCAAGAGACGGAAATAACCGGGCAAAGTATGTAATATGGGATACGGCAAATGACTCCATCGAATTAAAACATATCTCTTACGATATAGAGTCGGTTGCAAATAAAATCTTAAAGGCCGGGCTGCCTTCAATAAATGCGACAAGACTTATGTAAAGCAGATTATTTCCATAAGGAATTAAATGAATCGTATTGGTAAATACAGGATATGCGGTCTTTTAGGAAAAGGCGGAATGGGGAAAGTCAAAAAGCTCAAATCTGTTCGCATATGATTTCCAACAAGTTCACCAAAATTAATAAGTTCGTTGGAAGACTTATGCCGGAAAATGTCCGGCTGGAGTGTTGAGAGATCGGGAGCATAAAACATGTGAGGTAATATATGAACGGACATATAGCCGTACCATTATGGTTGTTTTTTTTTCTGATCTTTGTAGCGGGCATTGCTCTCCTTGACAGAATACTGATTCCCAGCACCCGCTGGTTTATCCGGCGTAAAATAAACCGGGTCATAGATGAAATCGGAACCCGGCTGGATATAGAGATCAGGCCTTTTCAGCTGACAAAGCGGCAGGTTTTGATTGACCGGCTTGTCTATGATCCAAAGGTTATCGAAGCAATACAGCTGCATGCCCAGGAGCGGAACATTCCCCGCGAAATTGCACAGGCTAAAGTTGTTACCTATGCAAAGGAGATAGTCCCTTCTTTTAATGCTTATCTCTATTTCAGGATCGGTTACTGGATCGCAAAGAAGGTTGCGCGCCTCCTTTACCAGGTGAGAGTCGGTCTTGTAGATAATGAAAACCTGTCACAGGTTAATCCCAATTCCACAGTGGTCTTTGTCATGAACCATCGCAGCAATATGGATTATATTATTGTGGCATTTCTCGCCGCGGAGCGCACCACCCTATCTTATGCGGTTGGAGAATGGGCCAGAATCTGGCCGCTGCATATGCTTATTAAATACATGGGAGCGTTTTTTGTGCGCAGAAATTCGGGCAACAGGTTATACAGGCTTGTTTTGGAAAGATACATTCATATGGCGACTAAAGAGGGTGTCTGCCAGGCTGTTTTCATTGAAGGTGGTTTGACCCGTAACGGCTGCTTAAGGCCGCCCAAACTAGGCCTCCTTGATTATATGTTGCGGGGTTTTCAACCTGATGATGACCGGGATGTTGTCTTCATACCTGTCGGGATAAATTATGACAGGACAATTGAAGACCGCAGCCTTCTCCGGGACCTCGATCCTAAAGCAGAAAAGAGAAGCGGATGGTTTGTTTTTAAAACAACAACCGGCTTTATTTTGCACAACCTGTTGCTGATGATTCAAAACAAATGGCATCGTTTCGGATTTGCATGCGTCAATTTTGGTCCGCATATATCAGCGCGAAAATATTGCAGGGAAAACGGCATTAATTTCAAATCGATGAACCGCGAAGTCCGTTTCCCGGAAGTTGAAAAACTTTCATACAAATTGCTCGATTCCATTAAAACCATTATCCCTGTTTTGCCTGTTCCCCTGGTATCGACAGTTCTTCTGGAAAACCGGAACAGATGGATATCCGAATTTGATTTGAAAGCCCAGATATATAATATAATGGAAGAATTGAAATCAAAAGGCGTTACGGTCAATGTCCCTGATAAAAACCGTGAAAGCGTTATTGAAATTGCAATAAACATGCTTAGAATCCGGAAAATGTTTATCGAGTCGGACGGATTAATCAGGGCGGACGCCGGCATGATCGATGTTTTATCGTATTATGCCAACTCGATTGTTCAATGTAGGCAAGATCAAGATGTGAAAAATGCCGGGGAACTGAAAAAGAAAGATGCGCCGGAAGATTCAAAAGAACAGGTAAGGCTGAAAAAAGGTTCGGTCATTGTTTCTCCTTGATCGTAAAAGCGAGCGCATTTTCTGTTGTCTGCCTTGGGGAGTTTGAGAGTGGGAGAAGAACCAAAATTTTATCATTAAGGAGAAATGGATTACAAAATGAGCACTGAACCAAACAAAATTATATATTCAATGATCGGGGTGAACAAGTTTTATGACAAAAAGCCCGTTTTAAAAGACATATATCTGTCTTATTTCTATGGCGCAAAAATCGGAGTTCTTGGTTTAAACGGTTCCGGTAAGAGTTCTCTTTTAAGGATTCTGGCGGGAGTTGACAAGGAATTTGTCGGGCAGACGATCCTGACTCCCGGGCATACCATAGGCTTTCTGGAGCAGGAGCCTAAACTTGATGAAAGCAAGACTGTGCGTGAAATTGCAGAAGAGGGTGTGTGTGAAACCGTTAACCTTGTCAATGAATACAACCGGATAAACGAAAAATTTGCGGAACCCATGTCTGATGATGAGATGGATAAGCTTATTAAGCGCCAGGGCGAGGTGCAGGAAAAACTCGATCTTCTTGACGCATGGGATCTTGATTCACGCCTTGAAATGGCCATGGATGCGCTTCGCTGTCCGCCGGGAAGCACTCCTGTAAAGATCCTGTCGGGAGGTGAAAAACGGCGCGTGGCTCTTTGCAGGCTGCTTCTTCAGAAACCGGATATTCTGCTTCTTGACGAACCCACAAACCATCTAGATGCAGAGTCAGTGGCATGGCTTGAACACCATCTGCAGCAATATGCAGGGACAATAATTGCCGTAACGCATGACCGGTATTTCCTGGACAATGTTGCCGGATGGATTCTTGAGCTGGACCGCGGGCAGGGGATTCCATGGAAGGGAAACTATTCATCATGGCTGGAGCAGAAGCAGGCGAAGCTTCAGCAGGAAGAAAAAACCGTAAGCGAACGCAGGAAAACACTGCAGAGAGAACTCGAATGGATAAGAATGTCCCCGAAAGGGCGCCATGCAAAATCGAAGGCACGCATCAGTTCTTATGAGGCGCTTCTTGGTCAGGAAGGTGAAAAGAGGACAAAGGATCTTGAAATCTATATTCCGCCCGGTCCGCGCCTTGGAAACCTGGTAATAGAGACTCAGGATGTCTGCAAGGGATATAATAATCAGCTTCTTGTAGAAAATATGACATTTTCTCTCCCTCCCGGCGGTATAATCGGTATTATCGGACCAAACGGGGCAGGAAAGACAACTCTGTTCAGGATGGTTGTCGGGCAGGAGAAGCCCGATTCGGGTACAATCAGGACGGGAGAAACGGTAAAACTGGCATATGTTGACCAGAGCCGCGACATCCTGAATCCCGATAAAAGCATATGGGAAGTTATTTCGGACGGGCGCGATACTATTATGCTCGGAAACAGGGAGGTAAATTCCCGCGCCTATGTTGCAAGGTTTAATTTTTCCGGCACCGATCAGCAGAAGAAAGTCGGATTGCTCTCAGGCGGAGAGAGAAACAGGGTGCATCTTGCGCGCATTCTGAAAGAAGGCGCAAACGTGCTTCTCCTTGACGAGCCAACCAATGATCTTGATGTAAATACCATGAGGGCTCTTGAAGAAGCCCTTGAAAACTTCGGAGGCTGTGCGGTAGTCATAAGTCACGACAGGTGGTTCCTTGACAGGATTGCAACACATATCCTTGCTTTCGAGGGGGACAGCAAGGTGGTCTGGTTCGAAGGAAACTATTCCGAATATGAAGCAGATAGAAAGGCGCGTCTCGGTGCTGCGGCCAGCCAGCCGCACCGGATTAAGTACAGGCAACTGACAAGAATATGACGACAAAGTAAAAAGTCATTCTGCTGTGTTGCGCTTCATCTTTCGTCATTGCAGCGTACCATTAAGTACGCTTCATTCCTCAAGATTCGCGCGCCTTGCATAATGAGCTTTTTACTTTGCCGTCCGAATATCGGCTTTTTATGAGAACATCAATTATGAAGCTTAAAACTATTATAAAATTGTTGGAAAACAAATACTTGAACCCTTTCCCCCAGCTAATCGGGAGAAAAACAAAAAATTATTATTTCGTGGCAGTATTTATTTTCCTTCATATGGCTTTTTCAGCTTTCTCCTGTTTTGGGGAAAAGATACCTGTCGCTGCCAGTATATTCCCTGTTGCCGATATGGTGAGACAGGTGGGCGGAGATTGCATCGAAGTTATTTCAGTTATTCCGCCAGGAGCAAGCCCCCATACATATGAGCCGAAACCAAGTGTTATGAAGAAAATATCTTCGGTTAAGATATTCTTCATGATTGGCGCGGGGCTCGAATACTGGAATGAAAAATTTGTTAATAGCATCGGGGGCAGGCTCGTGAAG
>JAHJQU010000314.1 GCA_018819005.1 Pseudomonadota bacterium
ATCCAGTTTTTCCATCTCTTTGCAAATGGAAAGGTAATATTCCCCCTTTGTTTTCCGGGTTTTTTTCCAGCGGAAAGTGCTTATTATATTCTGCTGAATTTCGCTGGTTCCTTCATATATGGTTGTAATTCTTACATCCCGCCTGATCTTTTCGACTTCATATTCGGCAATGTAACCATATCCGCCAAGCCCCTGGATCGCATGATCAGCTGCCTGATTTGCGGCTTCAGTTGCAAAGAATTTTGCTATTGAGCCTTCCACCTGAAGATCTTCTTCTCCGGAATCAAGTCTTTCTGCAATCTCGTCGATATACGCAGCGGCAGCTTCAAGTCTTACGGCATCTGAAACAACAAGTTTATGTGTGTAGCCCTGTTTTTCGGAAAGAGGAGATCCGAATTGAATCCTTTGTCCGGCATATGGGATAAGAATGTTAAGAGATGCTTCTCCGGCCCCTAAAGCCATTGCGGCAACCATAACCCTTGTATATCCGAAAACCTTGTTTGCCTGTTTTAATCCCTGTCCCGGGACTCCGCCAATCAGGTTTTCAACAGGCACAAATACATCCGTAAATGAAAGAGGTGAGGTGTTTGATGCGCGTATGCCGTGTTTTTCTTCGCCCTTGCCCCGTATAAAACCTTTAGCCTCTTTTTCTACAACAAAAAAAGCAGGACCCTCCGGTGTATCGGCTAAAAGTGTAATAAAATCGGCATATCCTCCGGTAGAGATGAACTGCTTCGCGCCGTTTATTATATAACCTGTAATTTTTCCTTCATTATTTAATACGGGGTCGGCCTTCGTTTTTATTGCCGCGACATTACTCCCGGCATCAGGCTCCGTAACGGCGTATGCAACAAGAGAGGATCCGTCTGCGATTGCGCCAAGCCATTTCTTTTTTTGCTCTTCCGTGCCCCCTACAATCAGGGGGTCAGCGCCAAGCTGGATAGCAAAAAAGGCCGTGGTTATCCCGAGACAAATTTTTGCCATCTCGCGGGTCAAAATACAAATATCCCGCGCGCCTCCTCCCATTCCGCCATAAACTTCGGGGATTCCGAGAAGCTGCAGTCCTATTTCGGGACTGAGCATATGCCTGATTGTCTCTTCAGGGAAAATTTCTTTTTTATCATATTCCAGAATTTTTTCCCTGGTAAGAAGCCTCGTTCTGAGCCGGTCAACGGTCTCCAAAACCATCTGTCTTGACTCGACATCAAGCCCTTTCAGTGTCTGTTCTCCTGCTTTCGGAAAGGCCATAAGACCTTATTCCTCTTTGCTTACAACAACAGGCCGCTCTTTATAATATCCGCAACTTGGGCAAACATTATGGGGAATCTTTGCCTCGCCACACTGTGAACATGTTGACAAATTCAGAGCATCAACCTTTTGATGAGTTCGCCTTTTATCTCTTTTTGACTTAGATGTTTTATGTTTAGGTACAGCCATTAGCAATCTCCTAACCTATTGAAATAAAAAAAAATAACTAATAAACCGCTTTTATTGCAAATTTTTTGCGTTCTAGTAATTTAAATACGCTGGAATGTCAAGAAATTTTGAGCGTTGTTTAAAGTTTTGAAATCTTGTACTATTATTTATTATATGATATTCGGCCATATTGAATAAGAGCCGGATAATCATACTGATTTTATCTGCCTGATAATACAGAATTATAATTAAATCTTGCTCTGTTTTTTGAATTAACTTTCCTATTCTGAAAACAAGTATCGACATAATTTGTATTATTCTATTATCTATGCCGATAATAATGCAATGCTTATGACTATTGCTCATTGCTAATACTCATTTTGTTTTGCAGTAAAAATTTGAAAATTCAAACCAATAAAGGTGAAATATGGACACAATTATAACCCGCTTTCCGCCCAGCCCTACAGGTTTTCTGCATGTTGGCGGCGCCAGAACCGCTCTTTTCAACTGGCTTTATGCGCGTCACATGAAAGGGCGTTTTATATTAAGAATTGAAGATACAGATATTGAGCGTTCAACCCAGGAATCAGTTGATGCCATATTTGAGGCTTTGGAATGGCTTGGGATTGACTGGGATGAAGGCCCCTATTTTCAATCAAAAAGATTCGATATTTATATTGAATACATCCAAAAACTTATAGATTCAGGTAGTGCCTATTACTGCACCTGTTCACCCGAAAAGCTCGAAGAGATGAGGAAAGTTGCCATGGCAACCGGAAAAAAACCTAAATATGACGGAACAT
>JAHJQU010000315.1 GCA_018819005.1 Pseudomonadota bacterium
ATTGTATGTATCAGGAAGGGTTGCATGGGGAACAAGGATAGCGTCATCTATAAATGTCTTTATGTTTTTACGGACAAAGTATTCGGGCGTTTTGTCAACATTGTATGCAAACTCATATTTAAAGAAATTTTGCTGAAAAGCATATCCTGAATGAAGATCGGATGATAGGAACTGAAATGATTCTATTTTAAGAATTTCAAGGGCCGTAATTGCAGCAGGAATAAAGAATGAAATGCAGTTGTTTTTATAATATTCCATTGCCGGACGTTTGTTAACATTTACTGAAAATTCTTTTACAGATGAACGGCTATCCTTATCCATTTGAACGGGTTCGATAAATTTTCTCTGCACATAGGAATCAAGAACCTGTTCAATCGCGTATCTGAAATCGGATATAAGAGTATCTGACAGCTTTGCTCCTATCGAAGTGAGGTATTTCATGTAAGTATCAACTGAAAAGATGATTCGCTCATACGTAAATCTCTTTCTTGAACAGTTTAGGACGGAGCAGGCGGTAATGGAAAATGGAGTAACAACGGAAACGTCGTTTATTGAGTTTATTATCCTGTACCCAAGATTGCGGCATAAGGCGTTCTGCTCTTTTGATGTCATGCTTTTCAGCTGAATATCCTTTTCATCGAATAACTCGTTTAATGATATCGGGTCATTGAACTGAATATATATTTTGCCATATTTTTTCTTCAAAAATTTTCTGGCTTTTATAACCTGAGAAAAATTTTCAGGTTTTTTTTGAGCGCCTTCGAGTTCGTCTAAATATGAGCTTTCTTCAATTACTCTGTCATATCCTATAAAAATTGGCGCTATTATCATGTCTTTGCAGGCGCCTTTCTTATAAGCATCAAGAAGAATTGAAAGTAGTCCGAGCTTGGGAAGGATAAGTTTACCGGTTCTGCTTCTTCCGCCTTCGATAAAAAACTCTATGTTAAATCCTTCCCCGAGCAGCTTATAAATATATTCGGCAAAGACCCTTGAATACAGGGCTGCCCCTCTAAAAGTACGCCTGATAAAAAAAGCTCCGGCCCTCCTGAAAAGCGGGCCTATAGGCCAGAAGGAGAGGTTTTTGCCGGCAGCTATATGGGGGCAGGGCATGTTGTTATTAAAGAGCAGATAAGAAAGAATAAGGTAATCGATATGGCTTTTATGGCACGGAATTAATATAAGAGGGCCTTTTAATGACATGTTTTTTACTTTGTTCAGGCCAACAGTGTTGACGGTGTAGCCGTCGAACATTGTATTAATAATCCAGCCGACAATTTCTGCCAAGACTCTTATAAAGGCAATATTGTAATTCGCTGCAATTTCTTCAATATATTCATTGACCTCTTTTCGTATATTCCGGGCAGGCATATTCCGGGATTTCGAATAATTATCAAGAAATTCCTGGAAGCGCGCATTTGTGAGTATGCTCTCTTTAAGCTCTTCTCTTGATTTGAGAGCGGGCCCGATTATGCTCTGGCGGTGACGGTTTAACTGGCGAAGAAGATCCCGCCTTAAAATAAGGGACTGGTGTTCGATTCCCCGTTCCTTCACTTCTTCTGATTCAAGGAAATTCTTCAGATTAATCGGTTCGGAAATTTCAACAATTATTTTTTCCGGATATTTGAAAAGAGTCGCTATTTTCCTCAGTCTGCCCGGATTATCGGGGGTTCCGAATATAATGTCGGTTAAAGAAGGGGTCGCCCGCATGGGATTTTTCCCGAAAGACATGATTTGAGGAATAATATATACGGGCCTTTCGGTTATTTTCTGCAATTCTATAAGGTAAGATAAAGGATCGGTCTCCGACTTTACGAACCGCCTGTAAAATGCCTTGCCTTCAACAAGCGAAAGGAAAGCCGATTTTCCTTTTAAAAGCTCTTCTCTTATGTAGCCGCTTTTATAGGGATCGGGAAACGACTTGTTTTGAAAAAAATAATCGAGATATGAAAGTAATGTTCTCAGTATGCGCGGAACAGGTTGCCATATGAACACCTTGTAATCGAAACCTATTTCGGGAAAGGGTAGTTTGTTCTCACTGTACCGGGTATATGAGAATAAAAACTCGAAGTGGCTTTTAAATTTAGCGGCATAAATAACAATTGCATTTTCAGGAATATTTTTCAGACCATCAAGCTGATCGGAATCGATTTTAATTCCGGAGAAGAAAAGTTTCAGAGTATTGTATGAAAAATAACTTATATTTCCCGGGAGATGGCAGGTAAAATGATTATGTGAATCCTGAAGGATCCGGTTGATCCATATCCTTATTTTATTCTTTAATATATTCATGCAGGCAGTTGGTATCCGTTCATTTTATGTTAACTTTATCTTAACAGACTATCAAAACCCCAATTTTTTGCAATATCTTAATTGATGGACTCGTAAAAAGTATAATTTTATAACATACTGAAATAATTTAAATAATATAAATATTTCTCTTGACTTTCCATAATTTGGTTGATATTAATAGTCAACAGAATCAAAAGGTTAAGAGGAAAATCATGATAAA
>JAHJQU010000316.1 GCA_018819005.1 Pseudomonadota bacterium
CAGAAGAAACAAAAGAAAAGGTTGTCAAGGTTGCGAAGGAAAAAAAGGTTGCCGATCCGGTTGCGGCTTCCATCGACCTTGCTACCCAGATCATGATCAAGCGCGCCCAGGAGCTGGGGATTGATACCGTTTTTGACAGGGCCGAAAACATGAAGCCCTGTAATATAGGAATCCAGGGGACCTGCTGTAAGATCTGCGCAATGGGACCCTGCCGTCTCCCACTGACGAAATCGGCCGGTGACGGACCTGATGAAAGAAAAGGGCTTTGTGGCGCCACGGCCAACACAATTGCCGCGCGCAATTTTGCCCGCATGGTTGCGGCAGGCACCTCTGCCCATTCGGACCATGGGCGTACTGTTGCTGAAGTATTTCTTTCCGTGGCCCGGAAGGAATCCCATGACTACAAGATCAAGGATCCTCAGCGGCTGCTGCAGATAGCTCCCTGCTTCGACGTGGCCACCACCGTGGAGGTGGACGGCCAGACTGTGGACCGGGAGATCGACGAGATCGCACTCGAAGTGGCGGAAAAAGCGATTGCCGAATGGGGCAAGCCTGAGGGAACGTTGCGCTATCTCAAGCGCGCCCCGCAGCCTTTGCAGGACAAGTGGAAAAAACACGGGGTGGAGCCGCGCGCCATCGACCGCGAAGTCGTCGATATCATGCACCGCACCACCATGGGCGTTGATCAGGACTACAAGAACATAGTCAAGCAATGCACCCGGGCATCCCTCGCGGACGGCTGGGGCGGTGCAATGATGGCCACCGACCTGCAGGATGTCATGTTCGGAAGGCCCACACCCATCCAGTCCGAGGTGAACCTCGGGATAATGAAACAGGACCATGTCAATATAATCATCCATGGCCATGAGCCGGTTCTTTCCGAAATGATAGTCGCAGCCTCACAGTCAAAAGAGATGATCGATCATGCAAAATCGGTCGGGGCGAAGGGCATACAGCTCGGCGGGATATGCTGCACGGGCAATGAGATTCTCCAGCGCCACGGTGTGCCGCCGGCAGGAAATTTCCTACAGCAGGAGCTTGCTATAATAACCGGCGCCTGCGAAGCCATGGTAGTGGATGTGCAGTGCGTATTCCAGAACCTGGCCAACGTGGCCAAGTGCTTCCACACAAAGCTGATTACAACGCATCCAATGGCGAAAATGGAGCAGGAAAACGTCATTCACATCGAATTTGACGAACATCACGCGATGGAAGATGCCAAGCGTATCGTGCGCATGGCTATAGACAACTTCAAAAACCGCCGCGCCGAAGTTATGATTCCCCAGATCAAGTCCACGCAGATAGCGGGTTTCGGCGTGGAGTCTATTGAGTATCATCTGGGTGGCACCTTCCGCGGTTCATATTACACACTGAATGACAACATCATCAACGGACGCATCCGCGGCCTGGGCGCGGTGGTGGGCTGCAACAACGCCCGCACACAGCACAACAACTTCCACATCACCCTGGTCAAGGAACTGATCAAAAACGACGTGCTGGTGCTTACCACCGGCTGCGCCGGAATCGCCTGCGGGATGCACGGTTTGCTCACACCGGAAACCGCGGGCGTCTACTGCGGCCCCGGGCTCAAGGAAGTCTGTGAAACCGTCGGCATTCCGCCGGTGCTCCATTTGGGCTCATGCGTGGACAACACCCGCATCCTTCTGGCGGCCACCGAGATGATCAAGGCCGGCGGTCCATGGAAAGACCTTTGTGACATCCCGGCGGTCGGCGCGGCCCCGGAGTGGATGAGCGAAAAGGCCATTGCCATCGGCCAGTACGTGGTCTCTTCGGGCATTTACACGATCTTCGGAGGCTACCTGCCGATAGACGGCGCTCCGGAATTCAGGAACTACCTGTTCAATGAAATTGAAAAACTATACGGCGGACGATGGGATGTTGCAGAAACCCCGATCGAGATGGCCCAGAAAATGATCGCCCAGATCGACAAATCGCGCAAGGCTCTCGGCATAGACAAAGCGAGGGATAGAGTGCTCATGGATATGGCCGACCGTCAGAAACTGGAAGCAATGTAACAAGGGCCTGTTTGTCTAAAAAAAACACCTGAGGTTATAATAATCCTCAACGAAGGAGGAACATATGTCAAGATTAGTAGCATTTGCCGCCATTCAGGGCGGGTATAACATAGTATCAAAGGTCGAGGGCATGTACAAAAAAGCCCTTGAAACCTACAACGCAGATACAAAAGTCGGTTTTCCAAACACGGCCTATTACCTTCCGGTAATATATTCGCTTCTCGGGTTGAAAGTTGAAACCCTTGAAGACATGAAAAAACCTCTCGATTTTGCAAGGGGACTTTTGCCTCCTCATGTAAAGGGAAGCAATCACCTTCCCTATCTCGGGCCGCTTCTTGATGCAGGCATGGCGGCACTTTTTGCATTTGAAATTCGGGAAGCTTTAAGATACCTGAATGAACCTGATTTTTACCTTCATTCGGAAGATATAGACCAGGAAGCCGGAAAGATCTGGCTCGGAGCCGCAGATGACACAGTTTTCAGGAAAAGAGGCGTTGAGTTTGTAGATGGTTCTGCTCCCGGATTTGCGGCAATAGTCGGTGCGGCGCCAAATCCTGAAATTGCAAAATTAATTGTTGAAGAATATCAGAAGAGAAGCCTGTATATATTCTTAGCCGCAAACCAGAACGGAACTACGGTCGCGGAGCAGCTCCTTGAAGCAGGCGTTCAGATCGGATGGAATACAAGAATTGTTCCTTTCGGGCCGGATATCTCTTCAGCCGTATTTGCCCTTGGTTTTGCGAACAGGGCCACAATGGCTTTCGGCGGGGTCAAACCCGGAGACTACAAAAAGGTGTTGCTGTATAACAAAAACAGAATCTTTGCTTTCGTAAATGCTCTCGGCGACGTCGGTGCGGAATGGGCGGCAGCCGCTGCAGGTTGTGTAAACTGGGGATTTCCGACAATCGCCGATACCGATATTCCGGAAATCCTTCCCACCGGTATCTGCACATACGAGCATGTTGTGGCCAATGTCAAACATGAGGATATGGTTCAGAGGTCGGTTGAAGTCAGAGGGCTCAAGGTCTCGGTATCCAAGATCGATATCCCCTGCGCATTCGGCCCGGCTTATGAAGGCGAGCGTGTCAGAGGCGCCGATCTTTTCTGCCAGATGGGAGGCGGCAAGACGCAGGCGACTGAGCTTACCAAGATGGCCCAGATGAATGAAATAGAAGACGGAAAAGTGGAAGTTATCGGGCCCGATATCAAGGATGTCAAGCCGGGCGAATCATTCCCGCTCGGAATATATGTTCAGATTGCGGGGCGTGATTTCCAGGTCGATTTTGAGCCGATTATCGAGCGCCAGATTCACCACCTCATCAACTACATCCAGGGTGTAATGCATATCGGACAGAGGGATATAGCATGGATTCGCGTGAGCAAGGCCGCCGTTGACAAGGGTTTCTCCCTCAAGGATATCGGCGTTGTGCTCCATGCCAAGTTCCACCAGGATTTCCAGAAGATTGTGGACAAAGTGCAGGTTACCCTCTACACGAAAAAAGCCGATGTAGAAAAGCTTACAAAACGTGCCAGAGGCGAGTACAGGACAAGGGATGAGCGTGTTGAGAAGATGACTGACGAGTCGGTTCAGACCTACTACTCATGCACCCTCTGCCAGTCGTTTGCCCCGAACCATGTCTGCACGGTCATCCCCGAGAGAACAGGCCTTTGCGGTGCGTATAACTGGATGGACTGCAAGGCTTCTTTTGAAATCAACCCGACCGGACCAAACCAGCCGATAGAAAAAGGCGAATGTCTTGATACTGTCCTCGGGCAGTGGAAGGGCGTTAATGAGTTCATATTCAAGGCGTCGAGGGGAGCCGTTACACATTACAACTTCTATTCGATGATCAAAGACCCGATGACTACATGCGGTTGCTGCGAAGCCATTGCCGCGACTCTTCCCACCTGCAACGGGATAATGACTGTCCACAGGGATTACACAGGTGAAACACCGTGCGGCATGAAGTTCACCACACTCGCAGGTGTTATGGGCGGAGGAGCATCATCCCCCGGATTCGTCGGGCATTCAAAATTCAACGTCACGCAGGGTAAATTCCTTTTGGGTGACGGCGGACTTTTAAGGATGGTATGGATGCCAAAGAGTCTCAAGGAAGAAATCAAAGACAGGATTATAAAAAGGGGAGAAGCGCTCGGGTGTCCCAACCTGTACGATATGATAGCCGATGAGACCGTTGGAATAACCGAAGAGGAGATTATGCCGTTCCTGCAGAAAGTAGGGCATCCGGCTCTTTCAATGCCTTCGCTTCTCGGTTGATGTGAAACGGCAGATAATGAATATGTGTTTTAATTTGTAACTGCTCAGGTGGATAGGCTGTAGGTGGATAGGCTATCGGTGGATAGGCTGTAGGTTTTTTAGCTAACAGCCTTCAGTCTAACAGCCTACAGTCTAACCCGTAACAGCTCATAGTCTAAACAACCTGAGTACTTACTTTAATTTTAAATAAGGAGATAAAAATGGCATTAACCGGTATTCAGATTTTCAAACTCCTGCCGAAAACCAATTGCAAGGAATGCGGTGTTCCCACATGCCTTGCATTTGCCATGAACCTGGCATCCGGTAAGGCTGAGCTTGATAGCTGTCCATATGTATCCGACGAGGCCAGGGAAAAACTTGCAGAGGCTTCAGCGCCCCCGATCCGTCCTGTTGCCGTTGGAAAAGGTGTTCGCGCATTCACGACCGGCGGCGAGACAGTGCAATACCGTCATGAAAAGACTTTTTTCAACCCGACGGCATTTGCTGCCCTTGTCAGTTCAGATATAAAAGTTTCCGATCTTAAAGATAAACTGAAGGTCTGGAATGCTTTTCAGTATGAGAGGGTTGGATTGAATTTAAGGCCGGAACTCGTGGCTCTCAAGGACGCCAAGGGTGATAAGAAGGAATTTGCCGAAAAGGCAAAATTGATTGCCGAGTCTTCGGAGTTCAACCTTGTCCTTATGACTGAAAACGTAGATGTAATGAAAGCCGGCATAGAGGCCTGCAAATTCAAAAAGCCGGTTATGTACGCTGCAACAGCCGGCAACGCTGATGCTTTCGGGGCCGTTGCCAAAGAAAACAACCTGCCCCTTGCCGTTAAGTCCGATTCAGTATCGGGTCTTATCCCGCTTACCGACAAACTAACGGGAATGGGATTAAAAGATCTTATTCTGGATCCGGGGTCAAGGGAGATGAAACAGTCTCTCGAAGATCTGGTAGGAATAAGACGTGCGGCACTCAAAGCGGGCAACAAGTCTCTCGGTTTTCCGACAATAACATTCCCGTGCGAAATGACATCAAATCTCGACATGGAGACTCTTATTGCCGGAATGCATGTCGCAAAATACGGCGGCATTGTCGTAATGTCGGACTTTAAGGGAGAGAATATTTTTCCGCTTCTTCTGGAAAGACTCAACATATTCACAGATCCCCAGAGACCAATGACAGTGACGCAGGGTATCTATCCCATCGGGAATCCGGATGAAAATTCGCCCGTACTTGTTACGACGAATTTTGCCCTGACCTATTTTATAGTTACGGGCGAGATTGAAAGCAGCAAGGTGCCTTCATGGCTCCTGATCAAGGATTCGGAAGGTCTTTCGGTAATGACTGCCTGGGCTGCCGGAAAGTTTTCAGGGGACGATGTCGGATCATTCGTCAAAAAAAGCGGTATTTCAGATAAAGTCAAGCATCAGCAGATAATCATTCCAGGCTATGCCGCGGCAATAGCAGGTGATATGGAAGAGGAACTTCCCGGGTGGACTATTACAGTCGGGCCTCGTGAAGCAGCTCATATCCCGGCATTTTTGAAGTCGAGGTAATGAATATTAACCGGCGGCACGCCTGATATTCCTTTTCGGAATAAAGATCTGCCGCCGATTTAAACCGATTTAAACCGCGAGAAAAAACGGGGAGGTTGTATGTTACTAATTGGTGAAAGTTTAAACGTTATTTCGAAAAAGATCGGGAAAGCTTATAAGGAGAGGGATCCCAAGCCGATCCAGGAAGAAGCCCTTTTGCAAAAAGAAAAGGGCATGGATTACATAGACATCAACCTCGGACCGGCAAAAAAAGACGGGCATGAACTGATGCCATGGGTTGTTCAGGTTGTCCAGGAAGTCGTTGACGATATTCCGCTGGTTCTTGATACCTCCAATATAGATGCTATTGAAGCGGCTTTAAAAGTTTGCAAGCTTTCGCCGCTTATCAATTCTATCATGTGCCGTCCCGAGCGCTATGAGAAGATGATTCCTATTGCCGCGCAATACAAAGCTGATTTCATAGCCCTTTTGTGGGGGCCGGAAGGTTTGCCGCGTGATGAGAATGAACGTGCATCCCTTTGCGTTGAGCTTGTTTACGCGGCAAATGAGGCCGGTATTCCGAATGAGAAGATCTGGATTGACGGAATCGTAACTCCTGTTAATATCCAGCAGCCCCAGCTCATAAGCCTCATGGAGTTCCAGGGAATGATACAGGATATAGCTCCGGGCGCCAAGAGCACCTGCGGACTGTCGAACATTTCAAATGGTCCGCCTGTCCACCTGCGCCCGATCCTGAATCAGACTTACATGGTTATGCTCCAGAAAAAGGGTATGTATTCGGTTATTTCGGATCCTCTGGATGAAAAGCTGACCGAGATAGCAAAAGGGAAACGCCCTGATATAGTCGATCTGATATATTCGATAATGGATGGGAATGACCTTGATGTAAGTTCTCTTTCAAAAGAGCTTCAGGAATATGCAAAGACAGCCAGTGTAATCCTTGGAAAGACACTTTACTCCGATTCATGGCTTGAGGTCTGATTTTTTTATTGTAAAATGAAGAAGAAAAAAGCCTCTCCCTTTACCGGGAGAGGCTTTTTTGTTATCATAGCTCAGAAGTTTTTTGACCAGCTTGGGAGATATTATCATGGCGCGTGTTGACGATTATATTAATGCAAAAAAAATTGCTGTGGAAGAGCTTTCCATTGAGCCTTTGGATGAGATAGCAGAAAGGTCAGGGTACGGGCTGATAGAGAAGAACAAACTTAAGATTCCTTTTTTAAACAGGGTCTTTATCGTCGCCTGGCCGGGATTTGAATTCGAAGACGAATCATCAGAAAAAAAGGATGTGCCTCTTCAGGAGCAGGTTCTTATACTCCATTATCTTGCTGCAAAAGGTGAAAAAAAATCATCCGACAGATGGATATCCTTCCGCGAAATCCCGGGAGCAGCCTTTTATTATGCCGCTTTTGTCAAAAGAGCAGTAGATCCGTTCAAAAAAACTTTCGGGAAAGAAGCCGGCTTGTTTATAAAAGCCGCAAAAAGTTTGAACGGAAAGGCAATTGATGCGGGAAATGCCGGTTTTGAGTTCAGCATCTTTCCGCATGTTTCATTGCAGGTTATTCTCTGGGAAGGTGATGAGGAGTTTCTGCCGGAAGCAAATATATTGTTTTATAATACAATTGGTGATATTTTCTCCCCTGAAGATGTTGCATGGCTGGCCGGGATGCTGGTTTACAGGCTGATGGCGCTGGCGAGGTGAGAAACAGTGAACAGTGAATAGTGAATAGTGAATAGAAGGATTCAAGGATTCAAGGGGAAAGAATGTAAATCGTGAATCGTAGATCGTGAATCGAACAACGATCAACGAATCACGATACACGAACGACGAAACGGAGTCTTTTAGGGTTATGATCAAATCGAAAGCCCTTGAGGTCAATCTGGCAAGCTATTATGTTGATGTTGCCGTTGACTCAAAATATTCGGTACTTGAAGATGTTTTTTCAAGGTACCAGGGGCTTATGGAAGGTCTGAACACTTTCTTAAAAGAGCTTTCCCATCCTTACAAAAACTGGCAATTTATAGTTAAAGAAGCAAGAAGTTACAGCCTCGATTATTTTCATTTTATCTATAATCATCCAAGAGGGCCAAAGGCAGCCGAAATATTTATTGATATCTTCATCGGTGTCGTTGAATCTGCGGCTGACAGGAATATCAAGGCAGATGCTGTTGATAACCTGCTTTTATTCCTGAATAAGATAATAAAGGAATCGGGCGTGAATCTTGGAAGGTTCCTGCCGGTTTTAGATACTACCTTTATCCGCATCCGGGATTTTGAGGACGAACAATTTTTTCTTTTTGTGAAAAGCTTCTACCAGATCAAGAAACTTGCAAGAGATCTTACAGAAACCCGGCCTAAGGATTCGTTTCGCTACGATGCCCTCAATTCGCTCTTTATAAAATATTTTAAATATACTTATTCATACTGGCTGAGCGTGCCTGATCCTATATCCTGGTTTCAGAAAGAGGCAAGCGAGATAAGAAGCCGGAAAACGATTGATGAACTTACGAGAGATATATCCCACAGGCAGATTAAAAATTATCAAAGAAAGCTTGAAAAGATAGCCTCTCATGCTGAAACCGATTCCGGGAAAGCTACAGCCGATCTGCTCGAGTTTCCAGGTTACAGACAATTCATAGAGACTTACAGGGAAATGCCGCAGAAACTTCTTGAGTCTGAAGCAGGAAGCAGCAAGGGATATCAGTACAAACTCCTTTTTCTCCTCCACTTGATGAACATATCGGGACTTTCCATGATACATGAGGAGGTTCTCGCAGAGATAAGCAAAACCCTTGAATGGATTATAGCCCATGAAAATTATCGCGATGTTCAGGAGCTTATCAGACAAACCTTTACGGTGCTAAAAGATCGGACGGGAAGATATCCCGAGACGGCTTTAAACTGCGTTCTTAGCATGGGAAAGGGTGTTTATAAGACCGGCGATATCGAGCTTGTGAATTATTTCATAGATTCAGTCATAGAGCTTGGTTTTCAAACCCCCATGATAAAAGGTGTTGGGGATGACTGGCAGATAAGGGTTAACAGGGCCCATATTCAAAACATAAGGACTTGGCTTGAAATTATAGAGCTTAAGCCGAAATGGTCAACAGGGCTTCTTTCGGCGCTGGTAGTAAACCTCGCGCTTTGCGGTGTGTTCATAAGAGATACAGACCTGTTTCCCAGGGATATCACACGTTTTTTAAACAGCGATGTAGGGCCTGTTTACAATCTTGCCAAGCAGCTTGCGAGACTATTCCCCGTATATTTTAATGATATAGGCGCCGAGGGAAGATTAAGAGACATCTCGACCATGCTCGATGAAATAACATCGAGGAAAGATGTGCTTGTCCATTGTTTAAGGAAACAAAGTCATGTCGAAAGCAGCAACAGGACAATATCTTTCATGGAGGCAACCCTTAATTTCTGGAAAACAAGAGACAAGAAGTTTATCGGGCCCTTTGTTCCTGAAACCATATACAACCAGATTGAATCAACGGGGCAGTACATTGACGGTCTTTTTACGGCGTTTTCAAAGCTTGAAGAGAAGGGTATTGTTATCCCAGACGATCTTCTTGGAATAAACGAGGAAAGACCTAGCAGGCTTCTTGAAAATCTTGATGATGTGTCCGACAGGGATAAGGAAAGAGCAAAACTTGCCATTGTTTTTTATCAGTTGCTGCATCACAAGTATAATCTCGATTTTATCGAAATGGATAATTACCTAGCCCAGCTTGA
>JAHJQU010000317.1 GCA_018819005.1 Pseudomonadota bacterium
CTCCTGCCATGCCTGATTGTTGCTGCGGCTATATAGGGGTCGTGTTCAAAAAAAAGGATCCAGTTTTCTTTAAGGGCTCTTGAAAGGATCTCTTCTTTCTCCTTCATGATGGTTAAAGGGTAATTGTCATATGCCGCACGCCACGAGACAGGGATATGTGCCGATGTCGGAATAAGATCGGCACAAAAAAAGAGCGAAGCCGATTCTCCTTTTATAAGAGGATGCTGCTGACCTTTTGTGTGACCGTTTGTGACGATGATTTCGCTGCCTTCTGAAAACAGACATGACCCGGCGAACATTTCCAGAACACCCGATTCTTCAAGCGGCACGAAATCTTCTTTTGTATAGCTTGAGGTTTCCCCCGGTCCCGGGTTGGTCGCCGTTTCAAATTGTGTTTTCTGGATGTAATATTTTGCCTTTGGAAATGCGGGGAAAGCATTTCCGTTTTCAATTATAGTTGATCCGCCCGCATGATCAAAGTGAAGATGGGTTATAATTACATCGGTTATGTCGTCGCATGTAAGGCCATGTTTCGACAGGGATACATTCGTGTCGGTCGAATGGTCGTCAATCCAGTATTGTTTTTTCATCTTTTCGGATAGTTTTCTTCCGGGGCCTGTATCCACAAGCATGTTTCTTCCGTTTCCCCGTATCAGAAGGGATCTTGCTTTCATCGGGATGAAATTGTTATCATCAGCAGGAATTTTCTTTTCCCAGAGTATTTTGGGCACAACGCCAAACATGGCTCCGCCATCAAGAAAAAAACTCCCGAGTTCTATGGCAGCACACTCGTAGTCGCCGAATTTCATGCAGATTTTCCGTGTTCAATGGTTTTTATTTATTTTCTTTATAGCCGCAATCCTTCGCAGAACAATAATATAAGGAACCGTCTCTCTTTGTCGTTTTTTCGAGAAGAAATTTTGCCCTGCACGACGGACATTCTTTTGATACAGGTTTGTCCCATGTTGCGAATGTACATTCAGGATAACGGCTGCACCCGAAGAAAACTTTGCCTCTTTTTGATTTTTTTTCAAATATTTCACCGGAACAATTATTTTCGGGGCATTTGATTCCTGTAGTCTGTATCCGTCCGTTTGAATTAGACGACAGTGTATTCCTGCATTCAGGATATCCGGAGCAGGCAAAAAAATCTCCGTACTTTCCATGTCTCAACACCATTGGTTTATTGCATTTCTCGCAAACACGGTCTGTAGCTTCACTTGAGGGTGGTGAAACCGGCATAATCGCGCCTTTTTCATCTCTCTGGTAATCCCTGGAATAGGAGCATCCCGGATAACCGCTGCAGGCGAGAAAATGGCCGTTTTTTCCAATCTTTATTTTCAGCTCATTCCCGCATTCGGGGCATTTGAGACCGGTCGGGAAACCCACACCCTTCATACTGAGCATCTCTTCCGAGGCTTTGTCCAGCTCATTCTTGAAGGATTTGTAAAAACGACTCAGAACATCAAGTGCCTTTGCATCCATGCCTTCTATACGGTCAAGGTCATCTTCCATTTTGGCGGTGAAATCAACATTGAAAATGGTTGGAAAGCTTTCCGTCAGGAGATTATTTACGATGAATCCGAGTTCGCTCGGTTTAAAATAGCCTTTCAAAAAATCAACGTAACCTTTTTCCCGTATCGTTGAAAGAATGGCGGCATATGTACTTGGACGGCCGATTCCATTTTCTTCAAGCTCCTTGACAAGGGAGGCTTCGGAAAATCTTGGGGGAGGAAGGGTAAAATGCTGTTTCGGATCAAGTTTGTTCAGTTTCAAAAGCATGCCTTCATGAATGTCAGGCAGCATTTTTTTCTTTTCGTCATCAGTCTCTTCGTCGGCGGACATGTAAAGGGACATAAAACCGGGAAATCTGACTGTAGATCCGTTTGCGTTAAAGGTGTACGAGGCGGCTGATATTGATACCAATACTTTATCTATAATGGCCTGTGTCATCTGCGATGCAACAAACCGTTTCCAAATGAGAGTATAAAGTTCCAGCTGGTCTTTTGAGAGGTGCGGAGCAACCTTTTCAGGGGTATTGTAAACGGAAGAAGGCCGTATGGCTTCATGTGCGTCCTGAACTCTTTTTGAGTTACGGAAAAACCGCGGTTCTTTAAGCGAATATTCTTCACCGAAGGAATCTCTTATAAGCTGCAACGCCTCTTCGGCAGATTCTCTTGATATCCTGACTGAATCAGTTCGCATGTAAGTTATAAGTCCGACCGGTTCTCCGGGGCCAAGGTCAATGCCCTCATAAAGTTGCTGGGCAACCGACATGGTTTTTTTGGCGGAAAACTTAAGTTTTGTAATTGCCTCCTGCTGCAGCTTGCTTGTAATGAACGGAGGAAGCGGATTTCTTAAAGTAGCTTTTTTTTGAACCTTTTCAGCAATAAACGGGGTTCCGTATAAATCTTTTGTTATGCCCGATGAACTCTCCTGATTCTGAATATCAATCTTTTTGCCGTTTTTCTTAACCAGCTTTGCGGTAAATGCAGATTTGTCATCTGTTTCGAGATGAGCTGTTATCGACCAGTATTCCTCTAAGACAAAAGACTGGATTGAGCGCTCCCTTTCACATATTATCCGGAGAGCGACCGATTGGACACGACCGGCGCTTAATCCGCTTTTTACTTTTTTCCAGAGAAGGGGTGAAACCTGATAACCGACCAGCCTGTCTAATATACGCCTTGTCTGCTGGGCTTCATATTTGTTCTCGTTCAGACTTTCAGAGGAGGCAATTGCGGCAAGTATGGCATTTTTAGTGAGCTCATGAAAAAGGACCCGGTGAAAATTTCTTCCCTTTTTCTTCAATACATCCGCCGTATGCCACGCAATCGCTTCACCTTCTCTGTCCGGATCGGGCGCAAGATATATATCTGTAGAGTCGCCGGCCTCTTTTTTAAGATTGGATATTACTTTCTGCTTTCCCGGAATAACGACATATTCGGGCCGAAAACCCTCTTCAATATTTATTCCGATTTTTTTTGCGGGCAGATCCTTAATATGTCCCACGGTTGAAACTACTTTGTAGTCTTTTCCAAGGTATTTTTTTATTGTTCTGACTTTTGTGGGAGATTCCACAACAACAAGCGGTTTACTCACTTAATATTCCTCACGGTAATAATTACGGCTTCGTAAAAAGTCATTCTGCGGTGTTGCACTTCGTCCCCGCCCTGTTGAATTCTCGCTGCGCGAGACAGCAGAGCTGATTCAACAGGGTGAATCATTGCAGCGTACTAGTAAGTACGCTTCATTCCTCAAGATTCGTGCGCCTTGCATAATGAGCTTTTTACTTTGCCGTCAATAATGATAATTTTTTTTAAGTTTATTTTTCTGAACCCAGGGAAAATAATTTTCCTGGTGATTGTATTACAATATCCTGCAGTTCAAGCTTTAAAAGTACACTCATTATTTTGCCTGGCTCCATTTTAATATTTCTTATAAGGTCATCTATATGGACAGGGTAGGGGCCAATGGCTTTTAGAACCAGTGAGTCCTCTTCCGATAAGAAAAGGCTTTCATGCCTGAATTTTTCTCCCTGTCCGGTTATACCCTCTTTTGGCCTGATAGAATATAAAAGTTCGTCAACTATATCCTTTGCGTTTTCAACCAGTTTTGCTCCCTGCTTTATCAATGTATGAGTGCCGGTGCTTTTAAAGGACTGAATGCTTCCGGGCACGGCAAAGACCTCCCTGTTCTGATCCGCCGCAAGCCTTGCCGTAATAAGGGATCCGCTGCGTTTTGTAGCCTCCACGACAACAGTTCCGAGTGAAATACCACTTATTATCCTGTTTCTTGCAGGAAAGTTGAATGCGTCGGGCTCCGCCATGAGAGAAAGCTCGGATATCACGGCGCCGTTTTCAGAAATCAACCGGAAAAGCTTTATGTTCTGAGCCGGATAAATCCTTTCAAGACCACTTCCAAGAACCGCTATTGTTTTGCCCTTTCCAATCAAAGCGCCTTCGTGAGCGGCTGTGTCTATTCCTCTTGCCATGCCGCTCACAATCGTTATGTTATAGGAAGCGAGATCCGCGCATAATATTTTTGTGATTGAAACACCGTAATCCGTTGCATTTCGTGAACCGACAACAGCTATGTTGTTTGAAGAGCTGTCCAGAATTCCGGAAACATATAAAAAAGGAGGCGGATCAGGTATTTCCAGAAGGAGAGGGGGGTAATCCTTGTCGGTCATGGTTACAATTCCGAATCCTTTTTCCGCTATAAGATCTATCTCTTTTTTTATTTGTTCGGATGCCCTGTGCTTTATAATGGCAGTTGCGAGCCTTTCCGAAACGCCCTCTATCTGCGTAAGCTCATCGCAGGACGCTCCGAATGCGGCCTCCGGTGATTTGAAGTGATTGATTATCCTCTTATAAAGATGATTCCCAACACCGGGAACACTCTTAAGGACAAACCATGGCAGAATATTTTCCATAAAAGGGATATGAGAAAGAAAAGTTTCCTGAACAGCCGTTTATATATTATCTTCTTTTTTTCGTTTTACCCTGCCATGCGTTAAGAATAGGGCTTGCAACATACACCGTAGAATAAGTTCCCACGGTTATTCCCACAAGCAGGGCGAATGCAAAGTCGTGAATAATTCCTCCTCCCAGTATAAACAGGGCTATAACAACAAGAAGAGTCGTTCCGGATGTGAGAATCGTACGGCTTAGAGTCTCGTTTACGCTTCTGTTAATTACAAAGGCAAGGGGGCTTTTTGTGTGTTTTTTTAAATTTTCACGGATGCGGTCAAAAATAATTATAGTGTCATTCAGCGAATACCCGATGATAGTCAGGATGGCGGCTACGATGGGAAGGCTGAATTCCTTGTCAAATATTGAAAACATCCCGACTGTTATCATTACATCATGGGCAAGGGCGACAATTGCAGCCATTGCATATTTTAAATTAAGCTGCCAGAAAATGGCAAATGTGACAAGAAGTGCGGCGGCAATGAGAACGGCCAAGTTTATCTTAAAAAGAGAGAGGAAGTAAACGGACCCCATCAGCACTGCCGCGGTAAGTCCGCTCAACATCCATTTGAATTCAAAGCGGCCCGATATATATATTGCTATAAAAAGGAGGGAATAAAATATCGCGAAAAGAGCCTTTCCCTGCAGATCTTTTCCAACCTGCGGGCCGACCATTTCGATGCGGCGTATTTCGGCGCCATTTCCTGTGGCTGTTATTAAAGCTTCCTCGAGAGATTGGGAAAATTCCTTGTTTGTAGTTACCGGGGCATTGGTTCGCACCAGAAATTCATTCTCTTCTTCATCACCGAAGATCTGAACTGAAGAGTTTGAAAGATTCATTGCAGAAAGCCCCGTCTTGATTTTCCCGATTTCTACAGGAGTTTTGAATTTAAGCTGGATCAGTGTTCCCCCGGCAAAATCGATTCCGTACTGAGGGCCTCCCCGGACGATAAGCGAAAGAATACTTATGATGATCAATAATCCGGATATGGCGAAAGCGATATAGCGCTTGCCGATAAAATCTATGTTTATACCCCGTTTAATAAGCTCCATTTATCTGTTGCCTCTGATGTTAGTTTGTATGACTATAAAAGACCATCTTAATGAGACTTAAGGAATATATCTTCCCTCCCGGTCATAGGCTCAGTTTTTTAATTTTCCTGTAGTAGAGGAAATAATCGAATATAATCCTTGACATAACAAGCACGGTGAAAACGCTTGAAATGATTCCGATGCTCAGTGTTACTGCAAATCCTTTTACGGGACCGGTTCCGAACTGGAAAAGAACCAGACCTGCGATAAGTGTTGTGATGTTTGAGTCCAGAATGGTCAAAGTCGCCCTTTCATAGCCCGCATCTATTGCAGCCCGGGGTGTTTTTCCGAGAAACATCTCTTCTCTTATCCTTTCGAATACCAGAACATTCGCGTCAACTGCCATGCCAATTGTCAGGATAATACCGGCAATACCGGGTAACGTGAGAGTTGCCTGAAATGCTGCAAGGGTTCCTGCAATAATAACAATATTAAACATGAGAGCTATATCTGCAACAACTCCGGACCACTTGTAATAAAAAGCCATAAAGAGAAGAACAAGCAAGCCGCCGACCCACATTGAAAGAAGCCCTTTGTTAATAGAATCAGTGCCGAGCGAAGGGCCTACAGTTCTTTCTTCAAGCATTTTAACAGGAGCAGGAAGGGCTCCTGCGCGAAGTATTATGGCAAGATCGCGAGCATCTTCGGTTGTGAAGCTTCCAGTAATCCGGGCGTGACCTCCTGATATTTTTTCCTGTATGACGGGAGCCGAATAAACCTTGTTGTCCAGAACGATTGCAAGGCGTTTCTTGACGTTCTCCTCCGTAATATTTTCGAATATTCTTGCTCCTTTTTTATCGAAATCTATGGAAACATAGGGTTCGTTATACTGGGAATCTATCTGAACGGATGCATCCGTGAGATATGATCCTGTTAAGAGAGCCCCTTTTTTTACAAGGTAAGGTCTTTTTACTACGCGTTTTGTCTGGGCATCTTCTCTGATCTCGTAAAGAATTTCAGATCCCGGAGGAACGCCTTCAGAGAGCGCCAATTCAGGTTCGCGGGATTCATCAAGCAGCTTGAATTCAAGCAGGGCGGTTTTGCCGATGAGCTCTTTGGCTCTTTGGGTATCAGTGACACCGGGAAGCTGGATAAGAATCCGGTTTTCGCCCTGCATGCGGATATCCGGTTCGCTGACGCCGAACTGGTCTATACGGTTTCTGATGGTTTCAAGCGCCTGGGCTGCTGCCAGTTTCTTTATGCTATCGGTTGCCTCATCAGGAAGATCCATTGATATCTTAAGAAGATCATTATCTCTGGTGCGTGAAAGAATCCGAAGCTCCCTGAATTCCTTGTCGAGAATTTTTTCAAAGCCGTCAATATTCTCCTGGCCCTGCAGCGCTACCGATATTTTTGTTTCTTCTGTGCGTTCAATCGCGGCAAAGCTGATATGTTTCGTCCTTAATATTCCCTTAAGATCGTTTGATATGCGCTCGATCGTGCTTTCAACTGCCTTTTCCGTTTCAACTTCAAGAACAAGGTGCATGCCTCCCTGTAAATCAAGACCCAGGTTTATTTTTTTATGAGGCCATATGCCGGGGTTTATTGTAGGAAGAATGTAAATTGTAGCGGCAATTATGACCGCAACAGATAAAATCAGTTTCCATGAAAAAAGCTTCAATGATCTGTTCCTTTCATTTAATACTTCAGCCGGTTTATGACCGGAACGTGCCCCTTGAACCCGCCTTGTAAGCGGGGTCGAGGGGCACAGTGTAATTGAAAACATTATCGGGAAGCCCCGCCTTGTGGGCGGGAAGCCTCACTTATTTGAGTATAAAATTATCAACCTGTTTTGTCTTTTTCAGCGTCCTTGCCTTTTAAAGGCTGCACCGGCGCAGACGACTGAGCAAGGGCGGCCACATTTCCCCTGTTTATCTTAACTCTTACTTTTTCGGCTATTTCCACGGTCAGTGTGTTATCATCCGCGCCTGTTATTGTCCCGAACAAGCCGCCGCTAGTCAGTATCCTGTCACCCTTTTTGAGGTTGCTTATCATTTCACGGTGTTCCTTGGCCTTTTTCTGCTGAGGGCGTATGAGCAGAAAGTAGAATATTACAAACATGAGTACCAGCGGAATAAACGCTGTAAAACCGCCTGAACCCTGTCCGGCTACTCCTCCCTGCCCCATTGCATATGCTATACTTGTCAAAATAAAACCTCCTTATATGAATATAATAAAAAAAATCAACCCCTGCTGCTGAAAACTCGTTCAAAAATGGCGCTGATATACTTTAAATGATATGTTACGTCAAATATTTCTTTAATTTTTTCCTTTCCGAGCAGACCGCATATCTTTTCATCTTCAATAATGAGGGTTTTAAAATCCTTTTTCTCATCCCATACTTTCATGGCGTGTGCTTGTACCATCTGATATGCATCTTCACGGGTTGCTCCCGATTCGGCAAGAGCAAGGAGAATCTGCTGCGAAAAGATAAGCCCTTTAAGCTTGTTGAGATTTTCAGCCATTCTTTCAGGGTACACGACAAGATTTCTGATTATGCCGGAAAACCTGTTCAGCATATAATCCATCAGTATGGTGCTGTCCGGCGCTATAATTCTTTCAACAGACGAGTGGCTTATATCCCTCTCATGCCACAAGGGTATATTTTCAAGGGCTGCCATTGCATTTGACCTTATCACTCTTGCCAGGCCGCACATGTTTTCCGAGCCCACCGGGTTTCTCTTATGGGGCATCGACGAGGAGCCTTTCTGTCCTTTTGAAAAGTATTCCTCGGCTTCAAGGACTTCCGTTCTTTGAAGATGCCTGATTTCAAGAGCCATTTTTTCAATGGAGGATGCCATTATGGCAAGGCTCGTAAAATATTCCGCATACCTGTCTCTCTGGATAATCTGGGTCGAGGCCGGAGCCGGTTTTAAACCAAGACCCCTGCACACATATTCCTCGACTTTTGGAGATATGTTCGCAAAGGTGCCGACAGCGCCCGATATTTTTCCGTAACTTACAGTTTCAACAGCACTTTCAAACCGTTTTTTATTCCGTCTCATTTCATCATACCATACGGATAATTTGAGTCCGAAAGTGATGGGCTCAGCATGAATCCCATGTGAACGCCCTATCATCAAAGTGTCTTTGTATTTAAATGCCTTTTCCCTGATGGCATCCATGAGATTATCGCAGCCGGAAAGAATTATTCCGCCTGCTTCTTTGAGAAGGCATGCCATGCTCGTGTCGAGAATGTCTGATGAGGTGAGTCCTAAATGCATGTATCTTGAGTCAGGACCGACATATTCCGCAACATTCGTAAGAAAGGCTATGATATCGTGTCTTGTAATCTCCTCTATCTCGTTAATTCTGTCGGCGTTGAAGTCCGCCTTTTTTTTAATCGTGTCAACAGCGGTCTTCGGAATCCTTCCATCTTCAGCCATAGCTTCGCAGGCGAGTATTTCAACTTTCAGCCAGGTCTTATACCTGTTTTCATCGGTCCAGATGTCGCCCATAACTTTTCTTGTGTATCTTTTTATCATAATCTATCCGTAAATATTATTGGTTCTTATCCCAATCAGCCGAGAAAAAGGATTCCAGGATTCCAAGATTCGAGGATTCAAGGGTTCAAGTTTTGCCTTTGATACAGGAATCAAAAGAGGGTGTCAACATCACGTCTTTTCACTGATGATTTCAAAATCGCCAGGCAACATGGTATTGCTCCCCTCGATACGTATGTTTAAATTGCGTCTTGTCTCAAGATCAAGTATTTCTTTGCGCTTTTTATTTAACAGATAATCTGCGACATTAGACGGAACGGTTCCTTTTACGCCGGCTATTTCATCCTTTAATATTTCAAGGTTAAGTTTGCGCAAAAAGCTGAGCCCCTGGGTTTCAGGAGATGGTGTAACCCCTTTTCCACGGCAATGTTTGCACGGTTCAAAGCTTCCGAATTCGATCGACGGTCTTATCCTTTGTCTTGACATCTCCATTATTCCGAACCTTGAAATTTTGCCGAACTTGATTCTGGCCTTGTCGTCTTTAACAAAAGTTTTCAGATTTTTTTCGACTTCAAGATTGTGTTTCGAATCTCTCATATCTATAAAGTCAATAACTATCAGACCGCCCAAGTCCCTCAGACGGAGCTGGCGCGCTATTTCTTCAGCAGCTTCAAGGTTTGAAACAAGAGCCGTCTGTTCGATCGATTTTGCCTGGGTTGCCTTACCTGAATTGACATCTATGGCAACAAGTGCTTCTGTCTGCTCGATAACTACGGAGCCTCCCGATTTGAGTTTGACCCTGCTCTCAAAAATGGAATCAATCTGGCTTTCGAGCTGAAATTTTGTGAATATCGGTTTATCTTCTTTATATAACTTTACAATCATTGAATGTTTCGGCGATATTATTTTTATAAAATCTTTGGCTTCACGGTGAACTGCCGGGTCATCTATGAGGATTTCATTCACATCCGGAGTAAAATAATCCCGGATCGATCTGACCACGAGATTTCTTTCCTTATATAAAAGAGCAGGAGATTTGACTTTCATCACATTGCCCTTTATATTCTTCCAGAGCCTTAAAAGATAGGCAAGATCTCCGGCTATCTGCGCTTTTGTGCAACCTATGCCTGCTGTCCTGACAATAATACCGAATCCCTCGGGGATTTTTATTGTGCTTATTATTTCTTTCAGCCTTTTACGTTCCTCTTCATCTTCGATTTTACGGGATACTCCAAGCCCTTCGCTTCCCGGCATAAGAACTATGAATCTTCCGGGCAGGGAAATGTATGTGGTAAGCATGCCCCCTTTTTTCATAAAAGGGTCCTTTGTTATCTGCACCAGAAGCTCCTGCCCCTGTTTGACTATGCCTGTAATTGAACGGTTTCCCGAATCGCTGTCCTGAAAATAATCGCTGTGTATTTCATGTTTTTGTAAAAAGCCGTGGCGTTCGACTCCGTAATCGACAAAAACAGCCTGCAGGCTGGGTTCTATGCGGACAATAGTTCCCTTGTAAATGTTGCTGTGCGTGATCTCTCTTGCCGCGCTTTCAATATGAAATTCTTCGAGTTTGCTGTCTTTAACTTTTGCTATTCTGCATTCTGCGGGGTCAACCGCATTAATCAATATCTTGCTGCCCATTTATGTTTTCCTTGGTTATGTCTTTGTTGATACCACCCTCACCCCAGGCCGGGGCTTAATCGCCCTCGGCCTGGCGATGGACTTTTTAAGGCCCCATCTTTATTCTATCTATCTAATTTCAATCATTATTTTATATTTACTTGGAACCGACTGGTTTTTTGCTTGAATATGTAATTGCCTGATGTAAGTCAAATAAATTATTTAGCTTACATCTGGAAATGTAATCCGTAAAAAATTTCCACCAGCCTTGCTATTTATATTATATTATGGCATTAGAAGGCACTGTTTTAACGGTCAAGTCTATTAATACATTATTTAAAAATATAAAGCCATCTTAATTTGGCGGAGTTATAAAGGGGCCGGAATTAATAATGGAAGAAAAGTACGATCCAAAGATTGTAGAAGCAAAGTGGCAATCCTGCTGGGATAAATCGGGTCTGTTTAAGGTCTCTGAGGAATCTGATAAAAAAAAGTATTATCTTCTCGAGATGTTCCCTTATCCTTCAGGGAAAATTCACATGGGGCATGTGAGAAATTATACAATAGGCGATGTTGTTGCAAGATATAAGAGAATGCAGGGATTCAATGTGCTCCATCCGATGGGATGGGATGCGTTCGGAATGCCTGCTGAAAATGCTGCAATATCAAACAAGACGCATCCTGCAATCTGGACATATCAAAATATCGATTACATGCGCATGCAGTTGAAACGAATGGGTTTTTCCTATGACTGGGACAGAGAGATTGCAACCTGCAGACCGGAATATTACCGCTGGGAACAGTGGCTTTTCCTAAAGATGCTTGAAAGGGGGAATGCATACAGAAAGGAGTCTTTTGTCAACTGGTGCGATTCCTGCCAAACGGTTCTTGCCAATGAGCAGGTTGAAGCCGGCATGTGCTGGAGATGCGGGAAGCCGGTCAGGCAGAAAAAACTCTGGCAATGGTTTTTTAAAATAACAGATTATGCCCAGGATCTTCTTGCCCACTGTGATATGCTTCCGGGATGGCCGGAAAAAGTCACGACAATGCAGAAAAACTGGATAGGGAAAAGTATAGGGGCTCAAATCAGCTTTCCTGTTGAAAACATGGATGAGAATATTCCTGTTTTTACAACAAGGCAGGACACTGTTTTCGGGGCAACTTTCATGTGTCTTGCTCCGGAGCATCCTCTTGTAATCAGGCTCTCAAAGGGAACCGGCGAGGAGAAGAATGTTCTGGAATTTGTTGAAAGAATATCGTTGCAGGAGAGGTCGAACAGGGCAATTGAAAATTATGAAAAGGAAGGCGTCTTCACAGGGGCCTGGTGCATTAATCCCGTGAATGAAAGGCGCATGCCGATATATACTGCTAACTTTGCCCTCATGGAATATGGCACCGGTGCTGTCATGTCTGTGCCTGCACACGACCAGCGGGATTTCGATTTTGCTAAAAAATATGACATGGAGATTGTGGTTGTTGTCAAGCCTGATGACAGTGACCTTGATCCGGCCACCATGACCGAAGCATATACCGGTGACGGAATCATGATTAATTCTGGGCAGTTTAACGGCATAGATAACAGAAGAGCCCTCGACGATATTGCGGCTTTTCTTGAAGAAAAAGGTATTGGGAAAAAGACTGTGAGTTTCAGGTTAAGAGACTGGGGCATATCAAGGCAGCGCTACTGGGGAGCGCCGATTCCTGTAGTTCATTGCGACATCTGCGGAATTGTTCCAGTTAATGAAAAGGATCTTCCGATACTGCTTCCCGAAGATGCGGCCCTGCTTGAAGGCGGACAATCGCCTCTCCCGTTGCTTGACTACTTCACAAAAACAAAATGCCCCGGATGCGGGAGAGAAGATGCAAGAAGAGAAACCGATACCATGGATACCTTCGTTGAATCTTCATGGTATTTTGAACGTTACTGCAGTCCAAAATTTGAAGACGGGCTTTTTGACAAGAAAGCCGTTGATTACTGGATGCCTGTTGACCAGTATATAGGCGGAGTTGAACATGCTATTTTACATCTTCTGTATTCAAGATATTTCACACGTGTTTTAAAGGATCTCGGACTTGTTGAATACAAAGAACCTTTCACAAGGCTATTAACCCAGGGCATGGTGTGCAAGGAGACCGTTTCCTGTCCGGAGCATGGATATTTATTTCCCGAGGAAGCTGAAGGGGAAGCCGAGGATCGTACATGCAAAAAATGCGGCAAGGAAGTTTTGATCGGGCGGGTTGAAAAAATGTCCAAGTCAAAAAGGAATGTCATAGATCCCAATTACCTGCTTGATAAATATGGTGCTGATACGACAAGGCTGTTTTGCCTTTTTGCAGCGCCTCCCGAAAGAGATCTCGAATGGAATGAGCAGGGTGTTGAAGGAGGATACCGTTTTCTTACACGGGTATGGAGACTTGTAAGAGCGCACATGGATGTAATAAGAGATGCAGGATCATTTTGCGGTGAACCGGGACAGCTTAAGGGTGATTTGAGGGAATTATATAAGAAGACGCACCACACTATCTGCAGAGTTACAAATGACATAGAAGAGAGGTTCCATTTCAATACGGCCATAAGTGCTGTAATGGAGCTTGTAAATATGATGTACGGGATTGAGTTAAAAAAAGATGTTAAGGAGGAAGCAGATGTTGTCCGGTTCGCAATAGAGTCAATAGTGCTTCTATTGTCACCGATTGTCCCTCATTTCAGCGAGGAGATCTGGGGATCTCTTGGATATGAATCAAGCGTTCTTCTTGCCCCCTGGCCTGTTTACAGAAAGGATGCCCTTGTTAAAGATGATATTCTGATAGTGGTTCAGGTTAACGGAAAACTGAGGAGTAAATTCAGCGTGAGTCCCGATTCCGGAGATGATACAATAAAAGAAAGAGCTTTGTCGGACGATAATGTGAAGAAATTCATAAATAACAAGCAAGTGAAGAAAGTTATCGTTGTAAAGAGAAAGCTTGTAAACATCGTAACATGAAAACGGAGGAGCAGTTTTGGTAAATATAAGAGTTGCAGTACTTTTAACGGTTATTGCCGGATTTTTCTTTTCCGGATGCGGTTACAGGTTTGCAGGCGGCGGCGATCTGCCTTCGTCGGTAAAAAAAGTAAGCATATCTGTTCTTGAAAACAAGACTGCTGAAAGCGGAATTGAAAATATCATTACAAATGATCTTATTTATGAGTTTACACGAAACGGGAAGGCGGTTGAAAAAAAAGATGATGCCGACGCTCATCTGACAGGAACAATCGAATCGGTAAGCGATGATGCAATTTCGCACAGTGGCGATCAATCTTCTACTGAAAGAAGGGTGAATGTTGTTCTCAATTTGAAATTGACCGATAAGAATGGAAAAATAATCTGGACTGCGAAAGGAATTGCTTCAGATGAGGCTTTCAGTGTGTTGTCGGATAAGATGGCAACTGAAAATAAGAAGCGGAGTGCTATTATGGTTCTTTCAAAAAGGCTTGCCGAAAAAGTATATAACAGGCTTACGGATAATTTTTAGCTCATTTTGACCGGACTGCCAACGGTAAGCCCGGCCTTTTGAAGCGGGGGCAACGGGTTTCACTTTGAGACAAAGAAGATAAAAGCTTTGCCGGAAAAGGAAAAGCTCCGGCAAAGCATAATAATTAATTGGCAGAATTTACAAGTTTAGTAAGTCGGGATATTTTCCGTGCCGCAGTTCTTTTGTGAATGATGCCTTTTTTTGCCGCTTTGTCAATTACAGACTTTGCGGTATCAAGTTTTTTAACTGCAGATTCCTTATCCTCTTTGTTATTTGCCGCAGTTCTCAAATCCTTAACAGTGTTCTTTACTATAGACTTGGAAGACTTGTTGCGCAAGCGCCTGTTTTCGTTTTGCCGTGCACGTTTTAAAGCAGATTTATGATTTGCCAAATTTTGTACTCCTTTTGTTATTTTTTTTAAGAGCGCTTTAATACAAAATAGTATACAGCCTGTCAAGGGATATTAGATTAAACCGGAATGAATTTGCAACCTGTTTTATTTTGAGCGGGAAATATTTATGCCTGAGTTGGAAAAAATCCGTTTGACAAAAG
>JAHJQU010000318.1 GCA_018819005.1 Pseudomonadota bacterium
AAGATGAAGCAGCTTGCACATGTTTCCGAAGAAGTTGCCGCAGGAGGAATTAATCCTCTGTTAAAATTGGACAAATCGGATTTAAGCGCCTCGGTTGCCGAAGCTTTGAAAAATGCCGTTGAGGATCTGCAAAAATCACGCGTGGAATATATAACTCTTCAGGCAGGAGACGAAATAGCAAAACATGCCGGCCTTGCGAACAACATTGAGCTTGCATTAAACTAGGAAGAGTACGAAGCATCAGAGATGAAGGAATGGCTCCACAAGCTTACAGCTTCGTAAAAAGTCATTCTGCTGTGTTGCGCTTCATCTTTCGTCATTGCAGCGTACCATAAAGTACTCTTCATTCCTTAAAATTCGCGCGCCTTGCACAATGAGCTTTTTACTTTGCTGTCTAAATTTTGATTTATTACGAAACCGTTGTCTTTGAAGGGTATCAGGAATAGTCCTCCCGTGGTTGCTCTTTACCTCACAAAGAGGAGTACCTGTCTGATATTTGAAGAAGTGCTCCGCTCTGATATTGACTTGCAAAGTCAAGATTAGGCCTGCAGCAGGTTATGGCCTGACCGACAACACTAATGGCTTTTTGGGGAGTGTTATTTGTCTCGCTTATGTGTGACAGAATCACATGCTCAAGTTCATCATGTTGGATTTCCTGCAAAAGAGCTTTAGACTGTTCGTTTGATAAATGGCCCGTCCTGCTTTTTATGCGCTGTTTCAGGGGCCATGGATAAGGGCCGTTTTCAAGCATGTCAGGATCGTGATTGGCTTCTAAAATCAAAACAGAGCATTTTTTCAGGTGTTCTTTAACCATTGTTGTGGCTATCCCAAGATCAGTTGCAATTCCGATTTTTGTGCTGTTCTGCGAAACTGTAAATCCGGCTGTGTCTTCGGCGTCATGGGATATTGAAAATGGATGGAATATCAGGTTGTTTATTTTAAACTTTTCACCGCATTCAAATTTTTTAAATTCATATACTTTCCCAAGAAACGGAGAGGCTGCTTTAAAAGTTTTATTGCTTATGTAAACAGGTATGCTGTAACGGCGGGAAAGAACTCCGACTCCATGTATATGGTCCGCATGTTCATGCGAGATAACGATTGCATCAAGTTTTTCGGGTAAAAGTTCTTTCGATTTCATCCTTCGCTCAATTTCAATTCCGGATAATCCTGCATCAACAAGTATCGATGTTGTACCATTCGAAATATATATTGAGTTGCCTTTGCTGCCGCTTGAGAGCATGCACAGGGTAAGATCGCATGAATTGACAGCCTTAGGGGGGGGGTTGCAGTTTTTCATATCATAATCCGGTATGACCGAAGCCGCCTTTGCTTCGCCTGGTGTCGTCAAGTTCTTCTACAAGTTCAACATTCGCCTGGTAGACCTTTTTAACCAGCATTTGCGCTATCCTGTCACCGCGCCGGAATGTATAAGTTTTTTTCCCGAGGTTTATCACTGCTATCATTATTTCACCGCGATAATCAGCATCTATGGTTCCGGGTGAGTTTATGATGCTTATCCCGTGCTTTGCGGCCAGCCCGCTTCTGGGGCGGATCTCAATTTCAAATCCGGGAGGGATTGCCACAGCAAGACCTGTCGGTATCAGCTCGATATTTCCATGCTCTACGTCCAGATTCTTTTCAATGGATGCGCAAATATCCATTCCTGCAGAAAGGGGCGTCATGTACCGGGGAAGAGGAATATCCTCATCCCTTTCAGGCTTCAAACGCAAAAAACGTATAGTGGGGTTATTTCCCATAGTTATATTGCCAGAAGATTTTTGAATTGGTTTTCCCCTGAAACAGGTCCAAGTATTGTGATCGCAAGATTATCGGGATCGAAAAGATTCCGGGCGAGGGTAAGTATATCCTCTGCCTTTACCGATTCTATATCACTAAGCACTTCATCAAGCGGTACAAATCGCCCGAAATGAATCTCGTTCTGTGCCTGCCTGAACATCTGATTGTCTGTGCTTTCAGAAGCAAGAAGGAGGCAGCCCTTCGAGTATTCAATGGCATCTTTGAGCTCGCCTGAACAAACAGCATGCTCCTTAATCCTGGAGAGCTCTTTGATAATGACATCTGCCGCCTCGACTGCATTGCCTGGATCAACGGCAACATAGGCTCCGAACATGCCTGTATCAGTATATGAAGATATGAACGAATATACAGAATATGCAAGTCCTCTCCGCTCCCGTATTTCCTGAAAAAGCCTTGAACTCATATTTCCGCCAATGAGAGTGTTTAGCAGAGAAAAGGCATAACGCTTTTGTCCGTGATCGGCAAGCCTTTCAGCGAAACACAGATATGTACCTGCTCAAGGTCTTTCTCATAAACATTTACGCCTGATTTCACTTCGGGAGCTATCCGGTCCGGGAAACCCGCCCCTCTTCCCTTGGATTCAAAAGCCGGACCAACAATATCCATTATATGGTTATGCTCGATATTGCCGGCTATCGAAATAACAGTCTGCTGCGGCTGGTAACGGCGTATGAAATAATCTTTTACGTTATCAGTATTGAAACCAAGAATATTTTCGCGCGTGCCAAGTACCGAAGAGCCGAGAGGATTATCTCCCCAGCAGCAATGCCCCGTGAGAACATGTATATAATCCTCCGGATTTTCTTCAACCATTCCGATTTCCTGAATGATGACAGGCTTCTCTTTTTCAACTTCTTCAGGATCAAAAGCTGAATTTAAAAAAATATCAGAGAGGAGATCTGTTATTGCTTCCGTGTGGGATGTTATTACTTTTGCGTGGCAGCATGTCGTTTCCATTGAGGTGAAGGCATTTGTATTCCCGCCCATAGCGTCAAATTCCTTGGCGATCTGAAAGGCGGATCTTCTTTTTGTACCCTTAAACAGCATGTGTTCTAAAAAATGAGAAAGCCCGCTTTCAATTAATAATTCATCGCGGGCTCCGACATTTACTAAAACCCCCATCGAAACGGAACGGGAATAAGGCATATCGTGTGTAAGAATCCTGATACCGTTATCGAGGGTTGTTTTATTTTCAGGCTGGGTCATTTGTTTCTTCCAGGACGGCTTTATGGCTCAGGCGTATCTTGCCGTCTTTGGAAATTTCAAGAACCTTAACTTTTATAACGTCTCCTTCTTTGACAACATCTGAAACTCTGGTAACCCGGTGGTTTGAGAGCTGGGATATGTGGACCAGGCCGTCAGTTCCGGGCATTATCTGGACAAAGGCGCCGAAATCCATTATTTTTACGACAGTTCCTTCATAAATGGCCCCAATTTCGGGTTCCATAGTTATATTGCTGATAAGCGCAAGCGCTGCCTGTCCGTCTTCTTTTGACATTGCCGCAATCTTTACAACTCCGGAATCATTTATTTCGATACGGGTATTCGTTTCGCTCTGGATGGATCTTATAATTTTGCCGCCCGGCCCTATAATGTCCCGGATCTTATCCGGATTGATCTTTATAGTAGTTATAGCAGGAGCATGCTGGGAAATTTTTTCACGGGGCTGGCTGATGGCTTCAAGCATCTTGTCTAGAATTATCAGCCTGCCGATGCGTGCCTGTTCCAAAGCTTTTTCCATTATATCTTTTGAGAGCTCAAGAATTTTTATGTCCATCTGCAAGGCGGTTATTCCTTCTCTGGTTCCCGTTACCTTGAAATCCATGTCTCCTGAATGGTCCTCGTCTCCAAGTATATCAGTAAGGATAACAACATCATCTCCCTCCTTGACAAGACCCATTGCGATACCGGAAACCGGAGCCTTGATAGGCACGCCGCCATCCATGAGAGCCATCGTGCCGGAACAGACAGTGCCCATAGAAGAAGAGCCGTTTGATTCCAGAACTTCAGAAACAATCCGGATGGTATAGTCAAAATCTTCCTTGGCCGGAAGAATTTTTTCCAAAGCCCGTGTTGAAAGACCGCCATGTCCTATATCTCTCCGGCTTGGTCCTCCGAGGCGCTTGGTCTCCCCCACCGAATAAGGTGGAAAATTATAGTGGAGCATAAACGGCCTTGATTCTTCACCGCTTAATGTTTCAACTCTCTGCTCGTCAGGTCCTGAGCCAAGTGTCAGCACGCCGAGCACCTGCGTTTCACCGCGAGTGAAAAGGGCGCTTCCATGTGGTCTGGGGAGGATTCCGACTTCACATGTAATCGGCCTTACTTCATCAAATTTTCTCCCGTCAATACGGCGCCCTTCCTTAATTATCAGGTTTCTGCAGATTTTTTTCTCAAAAGAGTAAAATATTTCAGAAAATTCATCCTTACGGTCTGCATAATCGGGTCCAAGCTGCTCAAACAATTCAGCTTTCAGAGCCCGCAGGGCAGAATGCCTGTTTGTTTTTCCCGGTATCAGGAGAGCATCCCGGATTCTGGATCCGGCTGCAGTTTCGATCTTTTCAACAAGAGCCTGATCCGGTTTCTTTTCTTTGCAAATTCTTTTCGGGACCCCGTTAGTCTCTTTTAATTTTTCCTGAATGGCTATAATGGGCTGC
>JAHJQU010000319.1 GCA_018819005.1 Pseudomonadota bacterium
CTTGACTGGGATATGATTGAACAAATACTGATAATCAACTACAACACCGGCAGGAGCAAAAAAGGAGCCGGCGCTTATTCCCCCCTTTTATTATTCAAATGCCTTCTCCTTCAGAAATGGTTCAGGATCAATTCCGATTTTGAACTTGAATGCCACATAAATGACAGAATCTCCTTCAAGAAGTTCCTTGGGATTCCGGTTACGGACCCTTCTCCGGCACAAAAGACTTTTTCACGCTTCAGGAAAAGGCTGTCAAAAAAAGCTCTCGAACATATCTATTCCGAAATTACGCGCCAGTTTGAAAATAAAGGATTGGCAGTAACCGACGGGATTGCACTTGATCCAAGGCTTGTTAAATTGCAGCGCCGTCCGGATGACAAAAAAAAGGAAGCTCAGCATAAAATAAATTTTAGTTAAGCCGCCAGGGACCTTATTTTTGACTTGAGAATTTCCGCTTCACTCCCTGATGTTTTATCCCCAAACCGGAACAGAACATATTTCGTCCTGCCTGTCTGGCCTGAAACAATTTCGAGCAGATGAGGAGAAACGGAAAGACATTTCGAGAGGTATTTGATGCACATGCTGTTTGCCGCACCTTCGACAGGAGGTGCGGTGAGCTTTATTTTAAGGGCATCTCCAAAAAGGCCGGAAACCATGTTTTTTGATGATCGTGGCTGAACACGAATTTTGAATATTATTCCTTCGGGATTTTCTTTTAAATAGAGCATTAATTTGCCTGCATGCGGAAGATCGAAACCTCAGTTTGTGAAGCTCCCGGATCTCAAGAGCGCGGCATCAGGGCGGCTGTCAATTCTTTTTCAGAAACCGTGGCTGTACCGACCTTTCCTACTACTATCCCCGCGGCGGTATTGGCAACAGAAGCCGCGTCTCTGAACGATGCGCCTGATGCTACACAAAGTCCCAGTACTGCTATCACCGTATCCCCTGCCCCTGAAACATCAAATACCTGCCTCGCCTTGGCTCTGATTTTATGTGGTTTTTTATCTCTTTCAAAAAGCACCATTCCATCCTTACCACAGGTAACAAGAAGTTTTTCAATACCGGCGCTGCCGATAATTTTAATTCCCGCCTTCATAAGGGATGCGTCATTTGTTATCTCCACCCCGGCGGCAAGGGCGGCCTCTTTCCTGTTCGGAGTAATCAGTGTGACACCGGAGTACTTCGAATAATCAAGTCCCTTGGGGTCTGCTATGATTATCTTTTTGTTTTTCTTCGACGCTTTAACGACTTTTGCCATCAGAGTTTTCGTAATAAGACCCTTACCGTAATCGGAGACAATCACCACATCCGATTCAGGAATTACCTTCTCTATGAAACGCGTGATTTTATCAAGAGTTTCACCTGAAATCTCTTTTTTTGTCTCACGATCAATCCTGAGAACATGCTGATGAGCCGCAATAATTCTTGTTTTTCTCGTAGTAGGCCGCCCGTACTCCCGGACAACTCCTCCCGCATCCACTCCTGAATATGCAAGCCTTTTAAGCAGCATGTTTCCGTTTCTGCCGGTGCCGATAACCCCTGCGGCAAAAACCCTGGCGCCGAGAGCGACAAGGTTGTTCACAACATTTCCTGAACCTCCAAGGGTTGATTCCTCCTTCCTTACGGAAACGACCTGAACCGGAGCTTCAGGAGATATCCGGTCCACATCTCCCCAAAGATATTCATCAATCATCAGATCGCCGATTACAAGAACCCTGCAGTTTTTAAACTTTGCAATATCTATATTCATATTTGATTTCAGGACCCGCTGTTTTTTTTTACAATATCGGTTATAAACCCGGGCGGGCGCACAACCCGTCCGCTCTTATCAACAAAAGCATGCTTCGAATAGCCTTTTGCCCGGATATGCTTTTCTTCTTCATCATAAATGCAGTAGTCAAATTTCATGCCGCCCTTTATACTGGTATCAAGGGTTGTCTCTATTACCAGAAGATCATCATATTTTACCGGAGACAGGAACTTGCATTGAACCTCTGAAACCGGCAGGAAGAAACCTCTCAATTCTATCATCTTATAAGTCAGACCAAGGTCTCTGAACATCTCACCGCGACCCATTTCAAACCAGCGCAGGTAATTTGCATTATAGGCATACCCCATATTGTCGGTATCCCCGTAGATTACCCTGTATGTTGTTTTGTGCTTCAGCATGGCCCCTTCCCTGTAATCAACAAGCCCCGTTCATGGTTTCCGTAATCAATCCCTTAAGCTCGTCATAATTGTATGTTACCGGAAGCTCGGGGAACTCGCTCACAACATTGTCTGGAGGGCAGAAAAGTATTCCCTTGTCAGCCTCTTTAAGCATCGTTATATCGTTATAGGAATCCCCGACAGCTATAACTTTGTAGTTCAGGCTTTTTAATGAAATTACGGCTTTTTTTTTACCGTCCTTCTGGCGCAGGCTATAGTCTTTAACCCTGCCGTCCGGACCAATAACAAGAGAATTGCAAAAGAGTGTGGGCCATCCCAGTTTTTTCATCAGCGGTCCGGCAAACTGAACAAATGTATCCGATACGATAATTATCTGTACCGTTGATCTGAGCCAGTCAAGAAACTGAACCGCGCCTTCAAGAGGGTATAACATGGCAATAACATTCTGGATGTCGGATATCTTGAGATGTTCCCTGTCAAGTATCTTGAGTCGCTTTTTCATCAGAACATCATAATCGGATATATCGCGGGTAGTAAGTCTCAATTCGGAAATTCCGGTCTTCTCCGCAACATTAATCCATATCTCGGGAACAAAAACACCTTCCAAGTCACAGCACACAATATACATAAATCTCCCTGCTATATGGTTTATGGTCTCTATTAACTGGTTTATGGTTTCTATTCACTGGTTTATGGTTTCTATTCACTGGTCACTGATTACTGACCACTGGTCACTGTTTACTGGTTTTAATCTTCCTGATTATCATCCTCTATTCTTATCAATGAAGGTTTTGTGCTCACGACATCAAGCCGGGATATTTCATCAAGCGCCTTTTTTACGTCTTCCTCCCTGCATAGGTGTGAAAGCATGACGAGCGGCACCGATCCGTTTGTTTTGCGCCCTTTCTGATGGACTGACTTTAAGCTTATCCCGTAGTTACCAAGAATTCCCGAGATTTTTGAAAGAACTCCCGGGCGGTCGAGGGCCGCGAACCTGAAGTAATAATGGGTTGATATTTCATCTATAGGCATGACCGGAATCTTGCTGATATTCTGTATCTGGCAGGAAAGAAGCGGAATTCTTCCTACTGAACCGGACAGAATGTTCCTGGCAAGATCAACTGTATCGCTGATAACCGCGCTTGCCGTCGGCATCATGCCCGCCCCGCGCCCATACAGGAGTATATCTCCCACAGCATCGCCTGAAACGGTAATAGCGTTAAGGGGACCATTAACGTTCGAAAGAATATTTTCAAAAGGAATCATGGTCGGGTGCACCCTCGCCTCAACAGAATTTCCCCTGAACTTGCTTATGGCAAGAAGCTTTATCCTGTAGCCGAACTGGCCTGCGAACTCGATATCAAGGGGCGTAATCCTTGAAATGCCTTCGATATAAATATCCCTGAAATTGATCTCAGTGCAATATGCAATAGAAGTTAATATTGCCAGTTTATGGGCTGTATCAAATCCTTCAACATCAAGGGTCGGATCGGCTTCGGCATATCCTTTTGCCTGTGCTTCAGAAAGCGCTGCTTCAAAAGTGCTTCCGTCATCCGTTATCTTCGACAGTATGTAGTTGCATGTGCCGTTTAATATTCCGATCATTGATTTAACCTGGTTCCCAACCAGGGACTCCCGCA
>JAHJQU010000320.1 GCA_018819005.1 Pseudomonadota bacterium
AGTATTCGGCCTGTCATAGGGAATATCATCAATTATTGTATATCGCGGCCCGCAATTTGTGCAGTTGATAAACGGATAACCGAACCTCCGGTCTTTATAATCAAAAAGTTCTCTTATACAATCATCACAAATGCTTACATCAGGCGAGATAAGGACTGACCGGGAAGCATCCGATCTGCTTCCTGCGATTGAAAAACTATTATGGTTTTTCACGATTTGGGGATAATCTGAAATATCAGTGATATGGGCAAGCGGAGGACCGTTTCTTTTCAGTTCCCGGCAGAACGAATCAATGTTTTTATCAATCCCTTCAACATGAATTGATACTCCTGAGGAGGTGTTTAATACTTCTCCTTTCAGGTTATGACGGTTTGCAAGCTGGTAAACAAAGGGACGGAAACCGACACCCTGCACAATGCCTTCTACTTCTATTCTTCTTGCAGTGTACTCCCTTTGCATGGAAATCCTTTGAGCCCTTTATGGAGGGAGCGGCAAATGATCAGGCTTCCGGGTCCCCTTTTTCCGCAAAAGCAAGCGCTTCACGAAGAACCATAAGGGTTTCCATAGCCGCCTCTTCATCTATTTTTTTTATCGCAAAGCCCGCATGCACTATAACGTATTCTCCCACCTTCGGATCCTCCAGAAGCAGGAGGCTTGCTGTTCTTTGAACACCATCAACATCTATTATGCCGATATTGTTTTCAATCTTTACAATTTTTGAAGGAATAGCAAGGCACATTACAATTTACTCCTCTTTTATAACTGACTCCAAGACGGTCAAGCTCTTTTAAAACCATTCCGATCATAGGATCAACCTTTAATCTAGTCGTGGAAGTAAGCTCAAGTCCAAGAGTATCGATATCCTCGGGCTCAACACCAAGTATCACCGTCTTTGGAACCTTATCAAGCACCTGGCACATAGTCAATGCTTCAAGAAAATCGACCTGGTGAAGAGAGTTTTTGGCCCTTATCCGCTCCGGAATGGCATCTCCTTCGAGGCGATAAAGAGATCCTGCTTCTCCTTTGTTTCTTACAGCATCCACAACAATGAGATGGTCGGCTTCGGATATAACACCAAGGAGGTTAAGACCAAGAACACCGCCGTCAACCACCGAGACATTTTCCGGGAACTCGTAAAGCTCCTGCAATTTTTCTATAACACGTATTCCAAACCCCTCATCGGTAAAAAGTATACAGCCTATTCCGAGAATCATGATGTGTTTTTGTGTCATTTCTTATCTTTCAGATAAATTAAACGGATAATTCTAAGTCTCAACGCTCCCGTTTTTCATATCGGCTTTAAGCCGGCAAATCAAGAATATGTTATTAACAAAGGAACTGTAAAGGCAAAAAAAATCCCTTCGGTCTTCAGCGAAGAGTGAAAACCGAAGGGATGAACTAAAAAAACATGCTTATAGAACTTTTATATCGTAAACCTGGTTTGATTCCGGATCAATTACGTGTACACCGCATGCGATACACGGGTCAAAAGAATGCACCGTGCGCAGAATTTCAAGCGGCTTCTTGGGATCGGCAACAGGTGTTCCGATAAGAGCCTCTTCAATCGGTCCCAGTTTGCCTTTTTCACATCTCGGGCCAAGATTCCATGTCGAAGGAACGACATACTGGTAATTTTTGATAACCTTGTTTTCGATATTAATCCAGTGACCGAGAGATCCTCTTGGAACATCATTCAAGCCGACGCCCATCGCGCTGTTTGGCATTTCCCACGCCGTGTAAGTAGAAGTGTCACCGCTTTTAATATTATCAATAAGTTCCATTACCCAGCCCTGTACAGCCTCACCTATTGCAACTGTCTCAAGACCTCTTGCCGCAGTTCTTCCAAGGGTAGAGAAAAGAGCCTGAACAGGAATGCCAAGTTTTGCCAATGTGCTGTCGACAAGAGTTTTAATCTCTTTATTCCCCTTTCCATACGCAACGAGAACACGCGCAAGCGGGCCGACTTCGCAGGCTTCACCGTCATACCGTGGTGCCTTGAACCAGGAGTATTTCTTGTCCGTCACGTAATCACCGTGTTTAGGTTTGGTTTCACCCTGGTAAGGATGCTTCGGTGTGCCTTCTTCATACCATCCGTGAGCTACATGTTCCGTCACTTTTTCCTGAACCGCCATCTTCATGCCTGCAATATCTCTCTTCATTATAACGCCTCTAGGCATTAACAGGCTCTCGGGCTCATTCTCGCTCTGCGGGAATTCACCCCATGCGAGGAAATTGGTTGTTCCGCCTATTGCGCCCCAGTCTTTATAGAATGAAGCAACTGCGAGCAGGTCGGGAATATACACCTTATTAATGAA